>JAQVKJ010000131.1 GCA_028694715.1 Weeksellaceae bacterium
GTCCGGCTCTCATGCCGAGCTCATACAAAAAAAAGGTATTTATAACCGTTTGATTCAGCTTCAGAAGCTCAGCTAATTATTGTCTTGTCAATTTCACTTTAGCTGTTTCACCTTCGATTTCAGCAATAAAAGTAAAATTATTGTCGTCTAAAAATTCAACTTCAGAACTTGCGGTCTCACCTTCTGCGTGGAAATAATAAGTAGTTCCTTCTTTTGACCAACTCCCTTGCTGAACTTCGCCCGGTATACAACTTCCGGTAGTTTCATCTTCAACAACTGTTTCAACCATGACTGAAAAATCATTATCAAATATGAATTTGCTCTGAAGCGGACAAGGATTGCTCAGTAGAATCAGTGCATAGACGCTTTCACCACCCACCCAAACATCCGTGATTTTCCAAGTTCCAACAATCAAATCTACATTTGGGGTTTGGGAAGTGTCGTCATCACTTTTACATGAATTCAGAGCCAATCCCAGGAGAAAGAGGGTTAAAAACACAAATTTAAACTGTTTCATTGTATAATGTTTAAATATAATCAACGCAAATTTTTGGTTAATATTCTGTCCGGTTCAGAAAGCCTATCTACCTGAAAACATGTAATTGGCATTAGTTCAAGCTCATTGATATTAAAAAAACCTTATTTTTATGCATAATTTTGTCTGAAATCGCTCAAATGGAAATCTTCAACAAGCCTGTCAAACTCAAGTCCAATGCTGCCTTGATCAAACAAAAGGCCAAGGAATTGGGTTTTCTGTCCTGTGGAATTGCAAAAGCTGATTTTCTGGAGAAAGAGGCACCCAGGTTGGAAAACTGGCTCAATGCTGGATACAACGGGAAAATGGCTTATATGGAAAACCATTTTGACAAGCGACTCGACCCGAGAAAATTGGTAGATAATGCAAAGTCAGTGATTTCGCTTACCTATAATTATTACCCCAAAAAAAACCAGCGAACGGACAGCTATAAAGTTGCCAAATATGCGTATGGCACTGATTATCATTTTGTAATCAAGGAGAAACTTAGGGAATTGATGAATTTCATTCAGGAGGAAATTGGCGATGTGAGCGGACGGGCATTCACTGATTCAGCACCGGTTATGGAAGGTGCTTGGGCGCAAAAATCAGGCATTGGCTGGGTGGGAAAAAACACGATTCTGTTAAGTAAAAACCATGGTTCTTTCTATAATTTGGCCGAACTGATTATAGACTTGGAATTAGATGAAGATCTACCCTTTCTTACTGACCATTGTGGCAGTTGCACCCGATGTATAGACGCATGTCCGACGGATGCAATTTTGCCCGAGCGAACGGTTGATGCAAGCAAATGTATTTCTTATTTCACCATTGAATTGAAGGATGAAATCATTCCTGATGAAGTACAAGGAAAATTCGAAGACTGGATTTTTGGTTGTGACATCTGTCAGGATGTTTGTCCTTGGAATCGGTTTTCGGTTCCGCACAATGAAGAAAAATACGAACCTCATCCAGCCTTGCTCGAATATACAAAAACGGATTGGGAGGAAATCACTGAAGATATTTTTAGGGAGATTTTTAAAAAATCTGCGGTCAAAAGGACGAAATTTTCGGGATTGAAAAGAAACATCAATTTTGTATCAGAGCAATAGTAGATTTTAAAAATCGGATGGTTTTATTGTTTAAATTTACTTATTCAAAAAATCTAATCATGCTAAAAACATCAATTTCCTTTTTTGTGATTGTCCTCTCATTCAGCCTACAGGCACAGATTACTACGACACGAATGAATGAATTCAATATCAATGATCCCTTGTCAAAAATAGAGAAAATATTAGGTAAAAAGCTGAATCTCAAAGCCGACTCATACAACTGGATCAATTATGCAGAAGTCGATTACAAGGGCATTCCCATGAAGTTGGGATTTGTCCGTGATACATTGGTTGAAGGTGATGTCGAAGAGTATAGGCTTTATGAAATCAGAACGACCTCATCTGACATCAAGACGCTATCAGGTGTTGGCGTTGGCAACAGTCTGGAAGAACTTTGGGACACTTATAAAAGAGATTTCAATATTTCTTTGTGGTTTGGTTTAGACGAACTAAGTGGTGAAGTTGATAGGAACAACAGGATTTTTGAACTTTCAGGTCTGGAGGATCTGACGGTCATATGGTTTTTCAGCAAAAATGGTATTGTGACAGAAGTTGTGCTGTCCTATTATGAAGGTTGTTAGAAAATGAAGTTTCTCTGAAAAATTATTGTTTGATGAGCGTAACGACTTCGTAGGTATTGTCGCTGAACATTACTCTTACAAGGTACTTCCCTTTTTTTAGATTACGAACATCCAATTCAACTGTTTCGGTTGTATTGTTGTACTGCTTACTGAATACTTCGTTGTTAATAATGCTGTAGATAGAAATGGATCTCAATTCTGCATGCTCGCCTTCGATGGCCACTTTCACAATGGTGGATGCAGGGTTGGGAGAAATACTGACTTTTTTGATGTGTACATTGCTGACTGTATTAATGCCTGCACCCGTTTGCTGTGCATAAACACCAAAAGTCGAAAAACTTAAAAACATCAGAAAAAATAAAATTCTCATCATAGCCCAATAGTTGCAAAGTTATTATATATTTTCTAATCTCCAACACTTATGCCAAAATATTTCATCAAAAGAAAAATGCAGCATTTTGTGCTGCATTTTTATTTGTGATGTTGTTTTTGTTTACAGACCGTATCTGATATATCCAACGACTTCAAGTTCTGGATTGACCGATTTCACATAATCAGCAACCGGTGTTTTTCCATCTTTGATAAATGGCTGATGCACCAGCGTATTTTCTTTGAAAAATTTATTTAATTTTCCTTTGGCAATATTGTCAATCATATTTTCAGGTTTTCCTTCCTGTCGGAGCTGGTCTTTGGCAATTTCAAGTTCCTTTTCAATCAAAGAGGCATCCACCTGACTTTCGTTCAGCGCAATTGGGTTCATTGCCACCACCTGCATTGCCACTTCTTTTGCTACTTCTTCTGCACCTTCCACATTAGAAGAAAGTCCGGCCACTGCACCGATTCTGTTTCCCGCATGAATGTATGAATTCACATAAGGTGCTTCAATTGTCTGGAAGCTGCCGATTTCTATCTTTTCACCCATAACACCGGTTTGCTCTGATAATTTTTCAGCCACTGAAATCCCGTCGATTTGGGCATTAAGCAGCGTCTCTTTGTCGCTTCCGTCCAATGCAATTTCGGCAATTCTTTTGGCCAATGCTACAAATTCTTCGTTTTTGGCAACGAAATCGGTTTCACAGTTCAGAGAAATAACCACTCCTTTTGTATGATCTGCGTTTACTGTTGCAATCACAGCTCCTTCCACGCTTTCTCTGTCGGCTCTTTTGGCAGCTACTTTCTGTCCCTTTTTACGAAGGATTTCAATTGCTTTTTCAAAGTCTCCTTCTGCTTCTTCCAAAGCTTTTTTGGAGTCCATCATACCGGCACCGGTAGTATTTCTAAGTTTGCTTACCTCTGCAGCTGTTGCTTTATACATTTTGTTATTAATTTTAAAGGTTATTGAATTGATTTCTAAGCAAGAAACTCATTATTTTAAAAGGATTCTACTGACACAATCAGGTCAATCCTGATTATCTGCCTTTGGATTGGTAGAAACATTTGATTCCTCATCAGATACGGCAGGTGCACTTTCCTCTTTCTGTTTTTCCTTTTCTGCTTTTCTGGCTGTCAGGCCTTCTTTAATTTTATCTGTAATATGTGTAAGAATAATGTCAATGGACTTAGAGACATCATCGTTTGATGGAATCGGATAATCAACTTCTCTCGGGTCAGCATTGGTATCAACCATGGCAAAAATTGGGATACCCAGTTTTTGTGCTTCCGCCACAGCAATTTGTTCTCTCACGGTGTCCACGATAAAAATCGCAGAAGGAATTCTTGTCATATCTGCAATTGAGCCCAAGTCTCTTTCCAATTTTGCTCTCTGACGGTCCACCTGTAGTCTTTCTTTTTTGGAAAGGGTTTCAAAGGTTCCATCTTTCTTCATCCTGTCGATTGCGTTCATCTTTTTGACTGCCTTACGGATGGTTACAAAATTGGTAAGCATCCCTCCCATCCATCTTTCGGTGATGTATGGCATATTTACCATTTCAGCATGTTTTGCAACGACTTCTTTGGCTTGTTTTTTTGTGGCTACAAAAAGGATTTTTCTGCCAGATGAGGCAATTTTGCCCAAAGCTTCAGCGGCTTCTTCCAGCTTAACAGCTGTTTTGTGTAGGTCGATGATGTGGATTCCACTTTTCTCCATAAAGATGTAAGGAGCCATGTTGGGATTCCACTTTCTGGTCAGGTGTCCGAAGTGAACGCCTGCATTCAACAAATCTTTTACATTTGCTTTTGCCATTTTCTTTCTTTTTTAGTTTACATTCCGCCCAATCAGCAATCAATAAACAGGTGGTTGAAGTAATCTCGCCCTGAAATATTTGGATGCTAAACCAACCGGAAAATGGTTAATAATTATATAATAAATTGTATTTGATAAGATATTCCGGTTGTTACCTTTTGGAGAACTGGAATTTCTTTCTTGCCTTTTTCTGTCCGAATTTCTTTCTTTCAACCATTCTTGAATCGCGGGTCAAAAGTCCTTCGGGTTTCAGCTGTGCTCTGTATTCGTTGTTCACTTCACACAGTGCTCTGGAAATAGCAAGTCTGATGGCCTCTGCCTGTCCGGTAATTCCACCACCAAACACCGAAATATCCACATTGTACTTGCCTGCGTTGCCGGTTAGTGCAAAGGGTTGCTCAACTTTGTACTGCAAAACACCGGTAGTGAAATAATCTTTCAACTCTCGTCCGTTGATATAGATTTCGCCCTTTCCTTCCTGAAGATATACTCTTGCTACAGAAGTTTTTCTACGACCTATTTTATGAATAATTGCCATAATTAAATGTATGCGTTAATGTCTGTTGTTTTTGGTTTTTGACCCTGATGAGGATGCTCTTCACCTGAATATAC
>JAQVKJ010000002.1 GCA_028694715.1 Weeksellaceae bacterium
CGGAGACGCCAATTTCTTCGAAACTCTTCCAGCAAAGCATAGAAAACCGTGCAAGAGATTTGGGTATGCTCATCGGGACGCAAGCCGGTGAAGGCTTTATGCTGAAAGGCTATTTGGGGTTAAAAGATTTTGAAGGGATTGTCTAAAATTTTTATTTTAAATCGGAAAAAGAGTATATTTGCACTCGCAATTAAACGGTGGCTGTAGTTCAGCTGGTTAGAGCGTCAGATTGTGGTTCTGAAAGTCGTGGGTTCGAATCCCATCAGCCACCCAAAAAAAGCGGCTTATGATTTATAGGCCGCTTTTTCTTTGGAAACTATGCTCCAGAGAGAAAAACTATAAAATCGGTACAGAAAATTCAGCCATACGAAGAACATTTTGTAACCTTTCCATCCTTGGTTTACTCTAATTTAACAGAAACAACTAATAAAATAAAAATGGAAAGTATAAACAAAGGTCAGATATTGACACAGACATTCAACTTATTGAAATACACCTTCGTAATTGTTCCTATCGTTGCCGGAGCCGATAAATTCACAAAGCTACTGACCGATTGGGAACAGTACATCAATCCCGATTTGGCCGGTATTTTACCGTTTTCAGCTTCGGTTTTTATGATGATTGTGGGGGTGATTGAAATTGCAGCGGGCATCATTGTCCTGAAAAAACCAGAAATTGGTGGCTACATTGTTGCAGCTTGGCTAACGCTAATTGCGCTTACTTTGTTAATTGGGTTTAACTTTGTAGATGTAGCGGTTCGGGATTTGGTGATGGCTGTTGCGGCTTTTTCAATGGCAAGAATTTCATTAATTGCTGAAAACAATGACAATGAGACAATTTGAACAACTGACTGAGACTGAAATTATCAATCGTATTTTAAACGGGGATAAAACGCTTTACGAAATTATCGTAAGGCGTTACAATTCCTGTCTGTATAAAATCGGCCGCTCCTACAACTATAAGCACGAGGACACGCAGGACATCATGCAGGACACCTATATAGATGCTTTCAAAAATTTGTCGAAATTTGAACAACGATCAAGTTTTAAAACCTGGATCATCCGTATAATGCTCAATAATTGCTATCACAAAAAACAAAAATTAAGCTACAAAAACGAATTTGCAAACGAATTTATTAATGAAAATCTTACGCCCATGTTCAATCATTCCAATCATGATGCGCAAAAGGAAATTCACAGCCGAGAATTGAAGCATATCATAGAAACAGCCCTTTCCCAACTGCATGAAGACTACAGAATGGTATTTTCATTACGGGAAATCAACGGCATGAGTGTCGCCGAAACCTCTTCCCTGCTCGGCATCAGTGAAGCCAATGTAAAAGTAAGGCTAAACAGGGCCAAAACCATGCTGAGAAGCATCATCGAGAAATCCTACACAGCTGAAGAATTGTTTGAATACAACCTGATTTACTGCGACCCGTTTACTGAAAAAGTAATGCAAAAAATCAATGAATTATAAGCACAGTCATACAAACAAATGAACTCTTATACAGGCAATCCAACTCATTGTCAGAAAATTACCATTGAAAAAATCAGAAAAACAAAACCCGTCTGGGCCACGCTTTTGTTACCTCATGAAAGATGAATTTTCAAAATGTAGTTTTAATTTGTTAAACAAAAATTAAAAAAGTTTAATTATTTTGTATTTTTGGGAAATGAAGTTGAAAGAAAGAATGAGAGAAAAAATAGCAGGTTTCACACTAATTATTGCTGTATTATTTACCACATCTTGTAAAAACCCTAAAAATCAGGATTTGTCCAATTTGTCTGAGCAGCCGGAAATTATCGTAAGCGGCGATTTGCTCAAGACCTACGCAAAAGTCAGACTGACCACTGACCTGAGTCAACTGAGTGAACGCGAAAAAGCCATGTTGATTCTATTCATCAAAGCTTCAGAAATCATGGACGAAATCTTCTGGCAGCAAGCTTATGGCAATAAGGCCGAACTTCTGTCCAAAGTACCAGCTGAATTAAAAAATTATGTAGAGATCAACTACGGGCCCTGGGACAGATTGGACAACAACCGTCCGTTTCTGGAAGGATACGGACCCAAACCTCTGGGTGCAAACTTTTATCCGGCCAATATGAGCAAACAGGAATTCGAAAATTCAGGACTCAAAGACGGCAAAAACCTGTACACCATGGTGAGAAGAGACAACAAGGGAGATTTGTACACTGTGTTCTACCATGAATATTTCAAAAAACAAATCTCAAAGGCAACTGAATTGCTCAGAAGAGCAGCGACTTATGCAGAAAATCCCGAGCTAAAAAATTATCTTTTGCTGAGAGCCAGAGCCTTGGAAACCGATGACTATTACGAAAGCGACATCGCATGGATGGACATGAAAACCAACCGGATTGATTTTGTGGTCGGGCCTATAGAAACCTATGAAGATGAATTGTTTGGATACAAAGCAGCGCATACGGCATATGTACTGGTCAAAGACGAACAGTGGTCAAAAAAATTAGAGAAATTCGTGAATTACCTCCCCGAACTTCAAAAAGGATTACCCGTTGCAGAAGAGTACAAAACAGAAACACCGGGTACAGATTCAGATTTGAATGTATATGATGTTATTTATTATGCCGGTGACTGCAATGCCGGTGGAAAAACCATTGCCATCAACCTTCCAAACGACGAAAGTGTTCAACTCCAGAAAGGCACCCGCAGATTACAACTAAAAAATGCGATGAAAGCCAAATTTGACCATATATTGCTTCCTATTTCCGAAGTACTCATCGACGAAAGCCAGCGGCACCGTGTCAACTTCGATGCCTTCTTTGCCAATGTAATGTTTCATGAAGTCGCACACGGACTTGGAATCAAAAGTACCATCAACGGCAGAGGAACCGTTCGCGAAGCACTCAAAGAACAACAGTCACATCTCGAAGAAGGCAAAGCTGACATTCTCGGTTTGTATATGGTAATGAAAATGATTGAGAAGGGAGAAATTGAAGGTCAAAAGGAAGATTATATGGTAACCTTTTTGTCGGGCATACTGCGCTCCATCCGTTTTGGTGCCAGTGCACACGGTACTGCCAACATGATTTGTTTCAATTATTTTCAGGAACAAGAAGCATTCGAAAGGACAGAAAAAGGTACTTACAGAGTCCATTTTGAAAAAATGGAATCTGCCATCAAAAGTTTGTCTGAACTCATACTCACCCTTCAGGGCAATGGAGATTACGAAGGCGTGCTGCAACTGACCCAAGACAAAGGTATCATCAGTGATGAACTCCAAAAAGATTTGGACAGACTCAAAATCGAAAAGATTCCAGATGACATTATTTTTGAACAGGGAATAAATATTTTGGGATTATAATAATTTTTATATATTTGCCATTCAATTGTTGCAGATAAAACCGTAGAAATTTATTTTTTAGCCGAAAGAAGAATATCTGCAAAATTAACAACCACCCAAACACAGACTCAGTCTGTACAATCACCGAAACCTAAATTTACCCAACCCCACCTATGCGCACCCAACCCCATCCTATGCGCAATAAAACCTATACCTGTATGTTTTGACCACTCGTGGTTGACCACCCTTACCTGTGAATTGGCTGAATTCAGCCGGGAGAAATTGTTGTGCTGATTTTGATTGGCAAACATAAAAATGATGGTAAAAAATGGTTTAAAACAATATAGAAATGAAAGGATATTTATTTTCATTACTAATTTTTGGAGTTGGTTTTGCAATGTCACAAGATTATAAAAGGGCACCCAATGCATACATATTTGATGTCGATTTGGCCGAGCAGTACAACTACGGCGGCTTATTGATTCCTGTAAAAAAGGCATACAAAGTATGGTCAGATACAGAAGGTTATCTAAAAACACCCATTCCTTCCGGAACTCAGTCAGCGGCTTTGTATTGGGAAGATGAACCCGGACTGATTCGTTCGGTTTCAATCAGTGGCTCTAATGAAGACGCCCAAATTAGGGTAGCGATTAAAAGAGGTATGAAGGGAAATGCAGTCATCTCATTTCATGTCGGCACAAATGGCGATGCTTCCGACCCGATATATTGGACATGGCATGTCTGGGTAACCGACGACCCAACCAAGGGTGTAGCCTACACAAAAGGTTTTGAGACAAATGTATTGAACGAACGATTCACCCCAGTTCACATGGACAGGAATCTGGGAGCCACCAATGCATATTTTCTGGGCAATGACTGGCACAAATCTGCCGGTCTATTTTATCAATGGGGTAGAAAAGACCCTTTTCCTCCCTTGCTGCACAAAGACCGGACATATTATGAACTAAACGGACTGGTGGGACCCATCAGCAACCACGAATCCTTTTCTACTGAAGGATTGCATTATACCATGAAAAATAGACCATCTACCGAAATTGAAGAGAATATTAAATACAGCATACAACATCCGATTGATTACCTGATTTATAAAGACGAAGGCAACTGGTTTTCAGACCGTGCACTTAAAAGCCAGAACCCGGCCATTGCATGGGATTTGTGGTCTGACAACTACAAGGGTGGCCCCTCCAATGCCAACAGTTCCAATCCTGAAGTTTCAGAAGACAGTAAGTCCTATGAATTAAAATCTGAGTACGACCCTTGTCCCGGCGGATGGAGGGTGATTTCAAATTATGGTCGAGAAGCAGTGAACAACAATCTATCCCCATATGGAAGAGAAGGCGGTGGGAACGATGATTTGTACAATGATTATCAGAACGGACAATTTGTACTCAATCCCGACATAAACAATGGAAAACCCTTGGGGACAATTCAGCATACGGTAGAAAATCCGGTGCTGGGCGGACTAAAAATTTATCCCAAACTTGGATTTGACTACAGAGATGTTTCTGAAAGGAATCTGGGGATGGTGGCACTGAACGGCCGATTTCAATTGTACAAGGAAAACGGGGTTTACACCAAAGCAATTTATCAAGATGAACTGGCCGACGGCGGCGTTTGGTCTGCCACTTACGGCGGTTCTTTTCCGAGATTCTTTTATTATATAGGAGATGCCGATCAGCCCGACGATGGAGTCGGCAGATACAGAATCAGAATCAACGAAACTTCAGAGACCGCTTCGGCGCACGGTGTGAGATGCATACAAGATCCGAATGAAGATTTGATTGGAATTTTCTCCACTAATTACATCAGCACCCCGGAATACCAAGAATATACCAAAGGGTTGGATGAGCCCAACTCCTACCTAATCACTGATACATCAACTCAACTTAGAATTCCAGTCAGTAAAGCATTTTCGGTACACAATCAGTTGCTCAGCAACAATGAGATGCTGCCAGACAACGACATGAAAGTCAATGTATTATGGACTACTAACCCACAATTGATCAAGAACATCCATCTATCAGAAGCCTCGGACCGAAAAGACTCAGAAATCGTGGTGGAATTTGTGGCAGGACAAACCGGAAACGCTGTGGTTTCACTTCATCATCAGAACATTCAATCGGCTGCCTACTGGAGCTGGCACATCTGGGTTCCGGGTTCAGAAGTAGGGACTCTTACTTATACCACTGAAGAAGTATTGGACACTCCCCACCATATTGTGAATCTTACAAAAAGTAAATATCCTCCACTCACCACTCATTTTATGGACAGAAATCTGGGTGCGATTGAAAAATTTCCTGTGGTCAATAATCCTGAAGTAAGTAATCAACAAGAAATCGATCAAATCAGTGAGTCGGGCGGATTTCATTATCAATGGGGAAGAAAAGACCCCATCCCCGGATTTACAAAACCCGGAACAAACGAAAGTTATATCATTTACAAAGGGACTTCAGTAGATGGCAACGGCAATGTGACTTATCAGCAAGTCAATTCAGTGGATTATGAATCCTATTATACGGAAGAATATAACAATTATTCAAATCAAGCAGGCGTACAAAGTTCGGACAACAAATACACTGCTGCCCAAAAAGTGCTTAGGTATTCTGTAGAAAATCCGCTGACCTTTTTGTATCATTCCGGACAGGGGGAATCCTACACCGCACCTAACTCCATTGATGCCACAAAAATCAGGGATTGGATTTCTAATTCAGTCGGCAGTGAGGGCAATCGTTCGTTGATGCCTGACCGCTGGGGTCATGGCGGTAAAAAATCCGTATTTGACCCTTGTCCCGAGGGCTGGCGGGTTCCCGATTACACGGTTGTATTGCTGAGGACTTCGGGAAAAGGAACTTCGCCTTGGTATTTTGGAAATGATGGAGGAAATGGGGTGGACCAAAGAGATTATTACAACATCAAAACCACCTATGGTGGAAAAGCCATCAATGTGAACGGCAACAGGGCCGGCTGGCAGTTCGACAATTCTGATTTCAAAATTGGCAATTTCCCCAAAACAGGCATCAGAGGTGAACTGGGTGAAGAAAAGATGAGCGGTACCACTACGGGTGTCTGGACGGCTGCAATGAGTGATTATATGGTGGGTTACGCATTGGGTATGCAACTCAGACCCAACGGAGCAAACGATTATCTGCGAACCGGGACAGGCGTTTATCCGCAGGCGGGCATGAATGTTCGCTGTGCAGCAGACGAACCGAGATATACTGCCGGCTTACATCTTTCCAATGAAGAAATCATCATTACTGGAGACGAAGCCCTACTGGTTTATCCCAATCCGGTAAGTGATTATCTCAACATCCAATCAAAGCAAGAAATTCATTATAAAATATTTAATCTAAACGGCAATCTGGTCAGCGAGGGGAAAGTACAAAATCAACGAATAGATTTCAATTATATGTCAAAGGGCATATACATACTGATTTTGAACAACAATATTGTTAAGAAAATAATTAAACGCTAAACCACTTTTTTATATTCATTGCCGCTTTCCCCGGCAACCAACATTTTAAACCGAAAACTGTCTCCTTGTGAGACAGTTTTTTTGTACATACATTTTGAAACAAGCAGATTTTTGTATGAATATTAGAAGCGTTAAATGACTATTGGAGACAATAAATTTCTTATTTTTGCGCCTGCGGCCGCGTAGTTCAACTGGATAGAATATCAGATTTCGGCTCTGAGGGTTGAGGGTTCGAATCCTTCCGCGGTCACAAAGTAAAAAGCCAATTATTTATTTTCGAGTGATTGGCTTTGTTTGTTTTCTCGATTTTTCATTAAGGTTCAATCTCTACTTTCAAACCTTCGTTCCAGTTTTTAAATTCCTCGGTATAATACAAATAGGTTAAAGAAGCCACGTCGGTGTAATTGCCCGAAACCTCCGCTTTGAAAACGAGTTCTACGGTTTTGGTTTCATTGGGATCCAAATATCTCCAGTAAAGTACCAAGAAATTATCTTCCAATTCGTAATAAGAAACTTTTTCATTTTCAATCATCTCTTTCAGCAATTTGGGTTCAACCGAAAGCCCTCCGGGGATTCCTATTTTCGCAATGGTCATCGGGAGTTCTTCTGTACTCAGATTTTTGACCTGAATATTCATTCTGCCGGTGTCCCCTACTTTCATTTGGCTTTTGGACAGCGAGGTTCTCAGACTGACTTTGACATCCTTGCTGTTGTCGGGCAGTGAACTTCGGTACCAATAACTGAAATCAATAAAACTCAGCTGGGATGAGGCCACTTCCATCTCGACTTCATTTACTCCGGGAGCTAAATATTTCAGTACATTGATCTCATATTTATTTTTCTTCTCTTTCTCGCCTTGTTCCAAATATTCGGTCATGGGTTTGTCAATTACTGTTGTTCCGTTGATTTTCAAAAAGACTTTGTTTCCGTCTTTGGAAGCGGTTTGATTGTATAATTTATTGTACTGGTAAATGGATTTCAAAGCAAGTCCTGTTGCCTGAGTCGAACCGAAATAGCCTTTGCTGCCCGAACTGATAATCTCTTTCATCACCTGGTTCAATTCCGTTGAAAGCGAATTTGATTTCATCAATGCCTGAGCATACAAAGCGAGAATTTCTGTTCTCAATGATTTTTTACCCGAATAAGTAATCGAACCCTGTGCTGAGACATTTTCAATCCCTTTTCCAAATACGCCTGACTTCATGATGTCCATCAAACGATTAAAATCCTCTGTTTTTCCAAGCTGATACGCTGTCAAGGCAGTCAGCACCGTACGGTACAAATCTCTTGAAAGTTTCACTTCTTCCAATGCAGTTTTGTACTGAAATTCAATGTCCTTCACTCCGGCAAAACTCAATGCATAATTGGTGTATGCATTGGTAATAAGATATCTTTCTTTGGTGATTTTCTGATATTTTCTTTCCTGCTCATAACCGCCGATACTGTCTTTTCTTGAAATCAACCAGTCTCGGGTTCGGTTCAGCATTTTTTCATCTACTTTCAGATACTCTTTCATTTCGGTATATTGAATCAAACCAAAAGCAGTCAGATAAACACTCGCCGGTCGATGTCCAAACCATTCAAAACCGCCACCTCGCACTTCATAAGCCGTCATTTTCCGATAACCTGAATTCATATACCTTTTGGCCTTTTTTTCCAACTCCTGGTTTTCTTCGGATTTCTCAGCAGAGTCTAATAATTTCAAAGCATAAATGTTCGGATAAACCGAAGAGGTCAATTGTTCAAAACAACCATGAGGCTGTCTTATAATTCTTTCCATTCCGCTCAAAACAGGTTCCAGCGGATTTAAGTAAATCGTGAAGATCGCCGATTCACTTCCCGGAATTATATGCTTTGAATTAAAATTAATCTGAGCTTTCTCAATGCTTGATTGTTCCACAGCAAAAGGAAATCCTCTGCCAAACAATTCCAAATCCTTAGTTACCGACTGTCTGAATTCGTTGGTCAGCAAATTGACCCTGAATTTATATTTTCCTTCTGAATTATTTTCAACCAAAATGGGTGCATGGAAAGATTGAATTTCATCCGATTTCAAAAACCAATCATATTTATGGTCTTTCAGGGTTATAGCTCCTGGCAAATCAAAACTCATATTAGCGACTAAGTTTTCAAGGCTGTTATTTTTAATCCAAACCGGCATTTGAATTTCATCACCTTCGGTTGCATACAACGGAAATTTAGTTTCCAATTCAATTTCATCCTGAGTGGAATAGGTTTTTTCAAACCGTCCGATTGAGCCCAATCCATCGAAACCTTCTACTATGATTCTGAAAACCGTGCTTTCATCTGAATTATAAAAATGAAATTCCGCCTTGCCTTCTTCATCGGTTGTCAAATTATAATTCCAATAAATACTTTGTCTAAAATCGTTTTTGTCAGGTGTTTTCAGCGATTCATATTTGGGTATATAAAATTCTTTTGCATTATTGTTCTGAAAATAACGCCCCGAATTATAATAAGTGCGATGTAAATCCTTTTTCTTTCCGATTTTGATATTCAAATTGTTAGGATTTGAAATATTACCTTTTGATGAAATAACAATTACTCCATTGTGTGCTCTCGAACCATAAAGTGCAGTGGCAGCACTGCCTTTCAGTACCGTTACAGAATTGATTTGAGAAACCGGGAGGTTTTCCCAGCCTGAAGCAGAAACCGGAATACCATCAATAACAATCAGCGGATTATTACCCGACAGCCCAGCTGAACCTCTAATGAGTACAGTATTGTCTTCTCCGGGTGGCCCAACGCTGTTTAGACCTGCGACCTTACCGCTTAACGCCTCCTCCACCGACAAAGTAGAACTGTCTCTAAATTCATTTGAAACCAGTGTAACGCTACCCACACTATTTGCCGTAGGTTCATTAACAGAACCCATAAGAGTCACAACTTCCAGTTCCACATTGCCATTGTCCATTTCCCACCAATCATCATCCGTTACACCATCTGAGTCTGATAAACTGCTTTTGCTTTCTTCTGTTTCTTCTGGATTTTCTTCGGTTTTAATGACCAAGGACTCGGTATTTTCTTGGTACGCAAGATTGGGTTTTCTGGCAATTTCTTTGGTTTTTTCTTTTTTGAATCTGTCAAAATCAATTAACACTTCTTCGCCCGGCCGGATTTCAGCAAAAACAACAGCATAATCCACCGGATGAGGAAGTTCAAAACTGAATCTCCCCTCATTATTGGAACTTTCCAAATAGATGTATCCATCGTAAATCAGATACAGATTTGTCTGAAAAGCTTCTTTATTGTATTTTCTTTTTATTTTGTAAATTGTTCCTTCAATTTTATATAGATTTTCAGCCGGATATTTGATTTTAACAGTGTCATCCCCAAATATTTTTTCCCAATTGTAGAAACGCCAGCCTTGTGTCATCAACAGTAAATCCAATGCCTGATGCCTTTTATCTTCTTTGGGATTGAAGTAAAATTCAGGCTCATAAATTTCTCCGGTCAATTCACTTCCTGCCAAAAGCCAGGAATTGATGTTATGTTGTTTATCGTCTATGAGTGAAAGCGTTTTATCATTCAAAACACTCACCGAAAGATTGGCAGAAACCGGTTTTCCATCCGCAGCAGTTGTAAGTACTTTGGCTTCTGTTTTTTCTCTTGTATTGTATATTTCCTTGTCGGTTTCAATTTTAATTTTCAATCCTTTGTCCTGTTTGTTAAAAAACAATCTTTCAGCCATAGGAATCTCACCATCAAATAGCGTAAATTGAAGAATTCCCATTGGCAAATCTTTTGTCGGAATCACAAATTCAGTTTTTCCATCATTCAATGAAAAACCATAGTCAGCATGAATGGTAGAAATACTTTTAATTACAAAATTTAATTTCTGATGTTTTACAGAATAAATCACCGCTTTGATTTCGTCATCATTTATTCTCAGGATTTCTAATGAAGCCGTTCTGTCTTTTGCAGCCGGAAGTTCAATCAATTCCTCAGAAACAAAAGGTGAAGTGATTTTTGCGAAATATTTTTTTTCAGCTTCCATCATGATTTCCACACTGCCCAATCCCTGATGAAAAGATTCAAAATCAGCGACTTCATTCCCATTTTGATCAATAATAATTCCCTTAACATCTGCCGGATTTCCGTATTTATTCAATGCTTTGAAAGCAATTTTGTGTGGGTATCCAATGATTGAATAACCGCCTTCGGGCATAAACTGTAAATCAATGTTGTTTAACAGAATTGGGATGGTTCTGGAAATGGATTCCGTATTGCTTTCGTATTCAAATTTCACATTCAGCGAGCCGTCCGCACCTGAAAGTTTTTGTGGTAATTTGAAATGAATTTTATAACTACCATCTTCATCAGTGACGGCGGTTTGTTTGACGATGGTTTGCCCGTCAATGTCCGCTTCATATTCAAATTCGAGATTTTTAATGGCAATATCCTGTAAATTACGGACAGTAATTTTTGCTGAAACTTCATCCCCTTTGCCATAAGCTTCTTTTTCAATTTCGAGTTTCATCAAAAGCCTTGGTGCAATAAATCTTTGAATCGTAATTTCTTTCTCAAAAATATCCGAATCGGTGTTTTTCTGCCACAGTGTATAGGCCCTCAGTTTGTACAAACCGCCATTGGAATCCTCTGCTATGTCATAACTCCCAGATGCCCTGCCTTTGTCAATCAGATAAGCCAGATGCTTCACCACACTACCAGATGGATCAATCACATCCACATAAAGTACGGCACTCTGTTTACTGATTTGTTGTTCTGCGTTGGTCACATAAGCTTTAAAATAAATCGTTTCTCCGGGTTGATAAAGTGTGGAATTGGTGTGAATATACACTTTTTCCACAGGAAGAATTTCTGAAAACTCATTGGATTTCTGATGAATAAAACTTTGAGCAAAATTCAGAATCGGGAGTATCAAAAGAAAGGAAATTATTTTTTTCATCAATCAGAATTTTAAGTTTAAAGAAATTCCATATACCCGTGTCAAAGGAAAATTATAATAATCCAATCCAATTCCGGTAGGATTTCCAAGCAGTCCGTTTCCAGGAAAAACACCTGAATACTTGGAAGATACCCATAAATTCCGGGCAAAAACACCAATAGAAAATTGAGTTACTGCCGAATAATGATACTTTCTGAGCTTGGTTTGATAATTTAAAGAAACTTGCTGCAATCTGATGTATGATGCGCTTTCCACCGCTTCAGATGCCACACCGGTCAATCCATAACGCACCCAGCGATTTTCAGAAATGTCATAAGCCGGATTTGAAAAATCTATAGGTATGGTATTGGGTTGACCTGAAGTATTTACACCTTCAAAAACAAAGCCCGTTACATCTCTCAAATCTGCTGATAACATAGACCGTCCGAAAAAATTGAGTGCGTTTTGGGTTCCATTCCAGATTTGTCCGCCTTTCTGCCATTCAAAATTAAAAGACAATGAAAAATTATGTACTTTAATGCTGTTGAACCAGTTCATTGTAAAATCCGGATTGGGGTCTGCAATGACTTTCAGATTGTTGTCAACCAAAGGGAATCCATCATCTCCAATTAGGATTTGTCCATTTTCATTTCTCAGATAATCACTGCCGACGATGACACCGACCGGCTGAGCTTCAATATAATTTTTGGATATTTCGTTAAAACCAAAAAATGGAACTCGGCTTTGGTCGTTCAGAATTTTATCTGTTTTGCTCTTGTAAAAATGGAAATTCAAATTAAAATCCCAGTTAAAATTATTTGACCTAAGAAACCAATAAGCTTTGGTAAGTGTAATATCAAATCCCTGCTGATGATAGTCTGCCACATTTTCCCAAACAAATTCGTCGCTCTTGAATACCGGTGCAAAGGCATTGTTTACTTTTTCATAGAAATAAGCAAATCTTAGAGAAAAAATGCCATGTACTCCAGCATTCAAAGCCACTTCCGTATTTTTGCTCTCACGCATATTTTTAAGGTTTTTGTTCAGTAGCAATTCGTAGGGCTCGGCATAAACCGTAAAGTTGCTCAAATCCTGATTGAGTGAATTGAAGTTCAGATTTCGGCTCAGCAAATCCGGCTCGCTGAAATTCATTTCATTGTTCAATTCAAAAGATAAATCCAAATCGCCCAACACATAGTTTTCTAATTCCAACAAAAGTCGATTGTTCATCTGGTAGGAAAATGACTGCTGATTGGTGTTCGTATAAATCAATGACTGTGTGAGGTTATCTGTCAGCGCCAATGCATCCAGATCTGCTTTGTATTCGATTCTTCCGCTCAGCACCGAAGTATATCGCTGCTTTTTGAAATCGTACATTTTGGTGGATTGTCCACCGGAAGGAAAGTTTTCAGGTGAGGTATAACCAAAAAATCTGGTTTTGTCCAAACGAATGGATTCAAGTTGATGAACCCAGTCAAAAAAGATTCGATAAGGGCGTTTGTAATTGTTCAGTTCGGCATGCAATTTCATATTTAGGAAATGTTGACTGAAATATCTTTCAAAAAACTCAGGATCCGTTACTTGCACCATCATTGGAATTTGTCCGTAGTTGAAATTTTGTTTAAAATAATTGTAAGACAGATTCCCGCCTATGGTCCAGTTGTCCAGTCCGATTGAATAATCAGTTCCCACATTGATTTGGGATTCTTTTCTGAGATCGCGGTTGTATTTGAGCAGAAATTCGGGATTGTTATACATTTGATAAGCCGTATTTTGTCCATCGTTGTCCAAGAGTTGTGAAGTATCAAAATGAAAAGGAGAATTCCACGCAGCATACAAAACATTCATATAATTGTTGCCAGCCAACGGCATTTCATCCTTGCTCAATGTGAATGAAGCATTGGTTTTCATTACACCACCCCAGACCGGAAAATTGTAATTGAATTTGAAATGATTTGTATTTGATTTAATGGGACTCATTAAACCTTCCTCGTATTGATTAAGATAATTGAAATTGAAAAAATTACTTCCCTTCTCAAAAGCTGCGTTCAATCCAGTTTTGAAACTATTTCCTTTCTGAAAAATCCGATTGGGATTGAAATTTGTCAATCCGTTCAGCGAAGAAATATCGGGCCCCCAGCTAAAGGGTTCGGGCGGACCGAAATGAGTATAAACACCGTTGTCCGGCCGTCCCTGCACATAGCGATTATGGAGTTCAGGTGTTTTTAGATGTTCAGAGAGCGAATAGGAAAAATTCAGGTCAAAACCGAGTTTTCCTTTTACAATTTCATAGTCCATAAGCAAGCGTGCGGAGTCTTCAACGATTTCCACAATGGCTGGGACATTGGTTTTCATCAGCGACTCATTTTCAAGCGGGTAAGTTTCAGACAATGCAGTATCGACTTTTTGATTTTGCCATTTCAGTTCGTTTTTGATTCTTTCAATTCTAATCAATGTGGCTGTGCCGTCGAATGGATCTTCGTGGTATTCATAATAATTGAGGACATTGGGAATTGAGTCATATTTAATTTCTACAGAAATCAATTCATTGTTGTATAACGAGATTCTGTATTTTCCCCAACGGTCAGAAGTAGTACAATTATACCTCCAGAAATCGGATTTATACACTTTACAAACAATTGCATTATTGACGGGATTACCGATGCTGTCCAACACTGTACCCGAATATGGTTTGTGTTGACCAAAAGCATAAGTTCCAAAAAGGATGAAGAAAAATAGTAGAAATGACTTCACAAGCTTGCTTTTAATTCCGCTAAAGTTAACAATTAAATCAAATGATTCAAGTTTTCTGAGGTTGAATACTGTTCAGTAGAAAAAGAGAATGGTAAATATAATCTCAATCCATTCACATTGCTACAAGTGTAGAAAAAAATCAATTATCTTTGAAAACAGAATGAAGAGTTTTTTACGGATATTGATTTGTGTTGTGGTTCTCGATTTTGGTTTGGCACAGGAACTCGTTACGGTGGATTCCATACGATTGGAAACCGATGGTCAAATCACTGATTTCGGTACTGATGATTTCAACAATATTTATTTTATAAAAAATTCGACGGAATTGAATAAAATTGATTTCAAAACCCGAGAAATCAAACGATTTTCTAACCGGAATATTCTTGAAAATCTCAATACACAGAACATGCTTCAGTTGACGCTTACTTCTGGTTTTTTCAATCTGCTGATCTTGGACAATCAACTCAATCCCATACAGGATCCGATTGATTTGAATTCGAATTCCGACTTTTCTCCCACACTGACTGCGCTGGTGGACAACAATTATATTTGGGGATACGATCAAGCACTTCAAAGGCTGGTGCTCTGGAATTACAGAGAAAATAAAATCATGCGACAGTCAACGATACTGAATGACAGAAATTCGTCTGAATTCTTTTCGGAGCTGGTTTATTATTCCAACAAAATCTATTTGGTGGGTACCGATAGAATACTTCGATTGGACGAATTTGCAGGTTTGGAAAAAGTAGTTAGTTTGGGAGAGCACCATCAGGTAGAGGTCCTAGGCGGTCATGTTTATTACGCTAAAGACGAACGAATTTATCGCTTGGACATGTCAAATGGGCAATCAGTGGAAGTGGCTTTGGTTGAAGGTTTGGATTTTTTTTCATTAAATAAGTCTTATCTTTTTGTGTTAAAGGATAAGGTTGTATATCTTTACGATTCTCAAATTATTTTTTAAAATGCATATAGCCATCGCAGGAAATATTGGTGCCGGTAAGACCACTCTAACCAAATTACTGGCCAAAAACTTCAAATGGAAACCACAATACGAAGACATTGATCAAAATCCGTATTTAGATGATTTTTATAACGACATGGAAAAATGGGCGTTCAATCTTCAGATTTATTTTTTGGGTAGCCGTTTCAGGCAAATCATAGAAATCAGAGAGAGCGGATTGGACATCATTCAGGACAGAACCATACACGAGGATGCGTATATTTTTGCTAGCAATCTACACGACATGGGATTGCTGATGACCCGCGATTATCAAAATTATCTGACTGTTTTTAATCTGATGAATTCATTTGTTCAGGCGCCAGATTTGCTGATTTACCTCAGAGCTTCGATTCCGACACTTGTCAAACAGATCCACCAGAGAGGGAGGGAATACGAAAGTTCTATCAGCATCGAATACCTGAACCGTCTGAATGAGAAATATGAGGAATGGGTCAAAACTTATGATGAAGGAAAATTACTTGTCATAGATGTGGATGACCTGGATTTTGTGAACAATCCGGAAGATTTGGGTTTTATTTATGACAAAGTCGATGCCGAACTGCATGGACTTTTCTGAATGATAATCAATGAATTGAAATTAAAAAAAGGCGGTCAAAATCCGCCTTTTATTTTGGCATTTTACTGAATCAGAACTTATAAGCTCCGCCCACACCGATACTGGTTATGCTACTAAAATTTTTAAATTCAGTGGCGGTATCCAATTCACTCGATATATTTTTAATAAAGAAAAACACTTGCACGAATTCATTCTGCCATCCACCTTTGGGCTGGAAGAAAAATCCGCCGGTGTAATCCTTGCTCAGACTGAGCGCAAAACCAAGATCAACAGTGGCAAAGAATTCATCAGAAAGATTGAATTGACCGCTCACTCCGATTGGCAAAACCGTAAAACCTTTGAATTTCTGGTTGGTCCCGGGAACATCCTTTCCTGAGAAAAAATCAACACCGGCAGTTGCGCCCAGATGTAGATTTTCAAATACCGGGTAGTGAAATGCAGCAAACACACCATAATTCAATCCAAAATAATCGGTTGAATTTCCTGACGGGATTCCCAAGTATGCACCTCCTTTCAATCCTTCCTGAGCATTCAAAGCACTCAGGGATGCGATGGTCAGAACCACTGACAAAATCATTTTTTTCATATTCTATTATTATTTCTTATTGGTTAAAATTTCTACTAATTCATTGCTTTGTTTTTCGGCATAGGCTGTGTCTATCATATCTGCCACGCCCAGGAGTTCACTCACAAATCTGAATTGATTGTCTATGTTGCGTTGTTCTCTCACATCCACCAATCCGTCTTCTCTGAAGTTAAGATAACTTTCTATCAATTTTTCACGAATCGGTTCAAATTCAGAACGGAAGAGTTTTAGTGCTGCCTCCTTGTCTTCATTGTCCAAATAATATCTGACCTGTTCGTAAACCATCATCGAATAATCACCCCTTGCTTCCGACAAATCATTGCTGACAGTATATTTCAAATGGTCTGGTAGGGATTCAAAATATTCTATTTTATGGGTCAATCTTTCTTTTACTTTGTTCATCAACTGTTCGGCTTTCTCTTGTTGCCCTGCTTTCAGATATGCCAATCCAATTCTTTCGGTGGCAAGCCCATAGTCTTATCGTGGTTGGTCGGGAATCATTTCCATCACTTTGTCCAGAATTTCCACAGCCTTTTTGTTGTTGCCCATTTCAATGAAATCCTGCGCCAAACGACTGGCAATATTTCTGTAGGTATTGGTGTAATTTCTGTCGGTATTTGAAAAAGAGGCATTGTCGAGATGATAATTCGCCCATTTGTAATTGTTGAAATTCTCTAACATTTTTTCAGGATTACTTCTGCCCAATTTTCCATCTTTTCCAAACGGAGTTTTAATGGGTACCAGTTTGTAATTGAATCCGTTGTTTTCAAGATAATCATTCAGCCAGAAGATGTTTCCCGGGTCAGAAATGCCTCCTCCGCTGAAGTAAATTGCTCTGTCCCAGTTGTATTCTGCGAACATTGAAATCATCAGTAATTCTGATTTGTACAATTGTCTTTTGTTGATTTGGATGGTGATATAATCCACCAGCTGGTCGGCATCTTTCTGTGAGACTATTCCGTATTTAATTGCATTTTCCTTGTTAACGGGAATCACTAATTTATCGACCGGCAAATAATTGACTGCGCCTATTGGATATTCATAATAATCTGCCAATGCAGCTTTTGCTTCACTTTTATTCATCAGAAAATCGTAGGCTTCTTTCACAGTCATACTGTCTTGGACTACATATTTCTCAAGTGGACGAATCATTCTGTACAACTCTTGAATGCCTGCAGGGTCGTAACCTGGGTCTATCAGATGTTTAGAAATTTCATTCGGTGACAATTCTAGAATTTCGGAAACACTCATTGCGCTGTCTTGTTTGAACAGACTGTGAAGTTGACTGAAAATCGATTTCAGGCTCCCTCCCACTACCATGATGTTGTCATTGGTGTTCAGTTGATAATCCTTGTATTCCAGTTTGGACGGAAGTGGTGAGGCATTGTAAGTTTTTCTCAGCGACTGTTCAATGTTCCACGGAGAACCCAAAAGTGTGTAGTTGACAATCTTCACATCGTCTCTGAAATTTTCGGTTTCCTGAAGCCCCCACAAGGGATAGGTATCATTGTCTCCATACACAAACAGGATTGAATTCTCGTCGAGATTGTTCAGATAATTATAAGCCAGTGCGTAAGCACCTTCTCTTTTTGAACGGTCATGGTCATCCCAATTCTGAAACCCCATCAGTGCGGGGACGCTCATACAAAGCACCGAAATGAGTACTGCGGTTTTTGTTTTCAATTTTTTCTTTCGGTAATGTTCTATCAGTAAATAAATTCCCTGAACACCCAGCCCCACCCAAATGGCAAACGCATAAAAAGAACTTACCAGTGCATAATCTCTTTCTCTGGGTTCAAAAGGTTTAACGCTGGTATAGAAGATAATTCCTACACTGGTCAGTAAAAAGAGAGAAAGCAATGCCCACCAGTGAATGAAGTTTCTGTTTAACTGTACAAAGAAGCCAATCAGTCCGAGTAGTAAGGGCAACATAAAATACACATTGTGGCCTTTGTTTTCTTTGTAAACTTCAGGCAAGTTTGACTGATCACCCAGTCTGTAATTGTCCAGAAACGGAATCCCGCTGATCCAATTTCCTTTTGTAACTTCCATCTTACCTTCCCAATCGTTTTGACGGCCCGAAAAATTCCACATAAAATAACGGAACCCCATATAACCCAACTGATAATCAACAAAATAATTGATTTGCTGCCACAAAGTAGGTGATTCGATGTTTAGTATGTCTGCATTTTCTTTCAGGTCAGCGATTTTCAGTCTGTGCTCGTCTCTTTTTCTCAACAGTTCTCCGTATTGCTGTTCTGCAAACTGTCTTTTCTGCGCTCTAGTGTTTGCGTCATCAGCGAAGTTATTGAAATATTGGGTGTTGAGTGAGAATTCAGGAAAGCCGTAGAGCGAAGCATAATTTTCCATCACATCCGAGTCCGGTCCGCTATAATACATTTTCGGGAAAAATTTAATGTACTTTTTGTTGTAAACATATTCTCTCCTGTCAGACACTTTTATGTATTTGCCTCTGTCTTTGTCCTTTACATAATTCTCGCCAATGTTTCTGGTTTGATAATTTCCGTTCGGGTCAACGGCTATACCGTCCTCTGCAATGTCCGCCACATAGGTCTGACCATAAATGGTCGGCCAATCACCATATTGAACCCGGTTGTAATAATCGAGCATTCCCAGTGCAGTGTCGGGGTCGTTCAGATTCATGTGCGGATTGGCGTTTGCACGGATGGGTATCATCATCCAAGCCGAAAAACCTATCAGCATAAAGAGCAAAGAAAGCACCATGGTATTGAGTAGTTTCCAGTTTCTTTTTGCAGTTATCCGAATGGACAAATAAAACACAAAAGCCAAAATCAGTCCGGCCACAAAAGTTCCAGAATTGAATGGCAATCCAAAATTATTGACGACATAAATTTCTGTGTTTCCAAAGAAAGTCATCACGACTTCAAAAATGACTTTGAAAACAAAACCAAAAAACAATGCTATGATTAAATTGGCAATAATAAAATTCTTGATGGTGAATTTATAATGTTTGGCATAATAGAGATAGCAAACTGCCGGAATGGCAAGTATAACCATCAGGTGCACACCGGTACCCAATCCGATGACCAATGAAATCAACAAAAACCATTTGTTTTCTTTTGCCTTGTCTTTCTCTTCCTCCCATTTGCAACCCAGCCAAAAAAGCAAAGCGGTAAACATCGATGCCATGGCATACACTTCACCTTCCACGGCAGAGAACCAAAAGGTATCACTGAACATAAACACAGCCGAGCCTACCAAAGCACTGCCAAGAGCAATCATGGTTTGTGATTCGGTAAGTTCTGTTCCAAAAATATTTTCGCTAAGCCCGTCTGTTTTTGTGATTTTGAACATTCTTCTGACAAAATGAGTAATGGTCCAAAAAAGAAACATGATGGTCAATGCACTGCAAATAGCAGACATTGAATTGATTACAAGCGCATATTTGGTGCCGTCACCAAATGCCAATCCAGACCAGACCGCTCCAATCAACTGAAACAAAGCTGCACCGGGTGCGTGAGTTACACCTAATTTAGCAGAGGAAACAATGTACTCACCACAATCCCAGAAACTTAATTTTCGCTCCATCGTAGAGAGATAAACCACTGCTCCGGTCAAAAACATCAATATGCCGAGTCGATTGTTCCACTTTTTGAAAGAAATATTCATTGGGTCGAATTTATCCTGCGAAAATAAGAACTATTTTACAGTTGAAATGCCTAAAAAATTGTGAAAGTGTTCGAATTTATCATAGTTTTTGAACATATTCTTCAATTTGTAGAAATAATTCTTTTGTATTCCTTAAATTTGCTCAGCAAAAAGCAATGCCTTTAACAGACAAAATTATTCAGGAAGCTTTCACCTTTGATGATGTACTGCTTGTGCCCGCTTATTCGGAGGTTCTCCCCAACAAAGTCTCGTTAAAAACGAGATTGACAGACAAAATTCAGCTCAATATTCCGTTGGTTTCTGCAGCCATGGACACCGTTTCTGAATACAAACTCGCCATCTCCCTCGCACGGGAGGGTGGACTTGCATTCATTCATAAAAATATGTCTATCAAAGAACAGGCTGCTCAGGTCGATATGGTCAAAAGATCCGAGAACGGGATGATTTCTGACCCCATCACCCTTTCCCGTCACCATTTGCTCAGAGACGCCGAAGAGTTAATGAAAAGATATAGGATTTCGGGCTTGCCGGTGATTGAAGAAGACAGAACCCTGGTGGGAATCATCACCAACCGAGACATTCGCTATCAAACCGATATGGAACAGCGGGTAGAAGATGTGATGACAAAAGAAAACCTAATTACTTCCGACATCAGTACAGATTTACACAAAGCAAAAGACATATTGCTCAAAAACAGGGTGGAAAAACTACCGATAGTCGATGATAGTTACCGCCTGATTGGATTGATCACCATCAAAGACATTGACAATCTAACGGAATTCCCTAATTCTTGCAAAGACAGTCAAGGACGGCTCAGAGTAGGTGCCGGTATCGGCGTGGGAGAAGATTCACTCGAAAGAATTCAGGCTTTGGTCAACAAATCTGTTGATATTGTAGCACTTGATTCTGCCCATGGGCATTCAAAAGGAGTAATTGAAAAAGTAAAAGAAGTCAGAAATGCTTTCCCAGATCTTGACATCGTAGGCGGGAATATTGTAACTGCTGCTGCAGCCAAAGACCTGATTGAGGCCGGTGCAAATGTTCTCAAAGTGGGTGTAGGCCCGGGTTCCATCTGTACTACCAGAGTGGTGGCCGGCGTGGGTGTTCCACAACTTTCTGCCATCTACGATGTATCTCAATATGCGAGAACAAAAAATGTGTCTGTAATCGGTGATGGTGGCATCAAACTTTCTGGAGACATAGTGAAAGCCATTGCTTCGGGTGCGAATTGCGTTATGCTCGGCAGTTTGTTTGCAGGCACAGAAGAGGCACCCGGTGAGGAAGTGATTTATCAGGGTAGGAAATTCAAAAGCTATCAAGGAATGGGCTCACTCTCTGCGATGAAACGAGGAAGCAAGGACAGGTATTTTCAGTCGGAGGCCAAGAAATTGGTACCTGAAGGTATAGAAGGCAGGGTTCCATACAAGGGCAGCCTTTCTGAAGTGGTTTATCAACTTTGTGGTGGTTTGAGGGCCGGAATGGGTTATTGTGGTACAGCCGACATTGACTCGCTGATTAAGAACGGGAAATTTGTAAAAATCACCAATGCCGGGCTAAATGAAAGCCATCCACATGATGTGGTTATCACCAAAGAAGCACCCAATTATTCGATTTAATAAAAAAACATATTTATTATAAAAAGCCC
>JAQVKJ010000132.1 GCA_028694715.1 Weeksellaceae bacterium
GCCCCAAACTTTTCAGTACACTGATGACCGGAGCAGTGAAATTTTTGAAATTGTTGATGCTCTTGATGTCATGGTTGTTATGAAAACTAAAATTCAAATTACCCAAATCGTGATAAACTGCTCCACCCCCCGACAAACGGCGAACCACGCGAATGTCTTTCTCCTTCACATAATCATAATTAATCTCTTCAAGCGTATTCTGATAACTTCCGATGATGATGGAAGGCCGATTGATGTAAAACAAGAGATAATCATTGTCGGGACTAAAGTTACGAAGCATATATTCTTCGAGTGCTATATTGATGTGGGGATTGGTATTTCCCTCATTTTCCACAAAAATCATAAGAAATTAATTTTCGCCAAATTTAATTAATTTAACATTGTTTTCCTAAGTCTGTCCTCCCGATTTCGGTTGGCTGAATCTTCAAAGTTTGTTACTTTTGCTTTCACAATGGTTCACAAAGTTCACCGCAGCCCCAACTATTGGATTCTGGTATTGTCTGTTTCCGGAATTGTTCTTTTGGCTATTTACTACAGCTTGAAGCTCAATTTTATTTCAGGCTGGCCGGAGTTGGTGCCCGTCCTGCAGAAAATCAGTATGTGTGGCTTTTTACTGATCATGGTACTACTGATAGGAAAAATCACTCAGCGTTTTATTCACAAACAAGTCAATTCAGAAGGAGACAAATACAACCTACTGAGAATCATCAGACTACTCACTGCGATTTCCATCATTTTTGTCACTGCTTCATTTTTGTTTGATAATCTGTACACCACCGTACTCAGTCTCGGACTCATTTCTCTGATTCTCGGTTTTGCGCTTCAGGCACCAATTACTTCCTTCATCGCTTGGCTGTATATTGTTTTCAGAAGACCCTACAAAGTTGGCCACAGAATTCAAATCAACAAAATGCGCGGTGATGTACTTGAGATTGGATATCTCGACACCAAAATACTGGAAATCAGTGGAGATTATGTGCAAAACGACCGAAAAACCGGGCGGGTGATTTATTTTCCCAACAGCTTGATTCTCAAAGAACAATTGATCAATTATTCAGGCCCACAAACCCCTTTCATTTGGAACGAAACTGCAATTCAAATCGCTTATACCAGTGACTTGAAATTTGTTGAAAGCTGTCTGATAAAAGCCAGTTTGAAAGATTTTGAAGACAAATATCCCAAAAGGGATGTAAAAATCCGGAAGCGCTGGTATCCCGAAGTATATTTCAGGGTCAACACATATGCCTGGTTAGAAGCTGTGATTTCTTACCCAGTTGAGCCCAATGACACCACTGGTCGAAGAACCAGAATACTGACCTCAGCACTTCCCATGCTGAACGCCGAACCGACCAAAGTTCAGTTTCCGGAAGGAAGCATGAGATAGTTGTTCAGCCGAAGATCAATCTCTTTGCTTGGAGTGGTCGTACTTGTTTTTAAATTCCCATTTAATTTTATCGATTTTTTCCTCAACCGATTTCTGTAGTCCTTCCCGGTAATATTCAAGACGGCCTGTCAAGCCTGCACTCGAAGTTCCGATGATTCGTGCAGCCAATAATCCCGCATTCTTTGCTGCATTCAGTGCAACGGTCGCCACGGGAATTCCGTTGGGCATTTGGAGAATCGACAAAATTGAGTCCCATCCATCAATGGAATTGGAAGATTTAATCGGCACCCCGATGACGGGCAAGGGCGTTAAAGAAGCCACCATGCCCGGCAAATGTGCAGCACCGCCTGCACCTGCAATGATGACTTTCAAGCCTCGTTCTTTGGCAGATTTCGCATAGTCAAACATCCTCTCAGGCGTTCTATGTGCCGAAACAATGGTCAGTTCGTATTCCACACCCAACTCTTCTAATATTTCGGTTGCTTGCTTCATGATTTCCAAATCACTGTCGCTTCCCATAATAATTCCTACCATGATTTATTTTTTTGATATGATTTTTACTGTTCTATTGACTTTGTCAACATCTTTGATTAATTGTTCAATGTCCTGGTTCAGAAAAGTCACATGACCCATTTTTCTGCCCGGGCGAGTTTCTTCCTTTGCGTACCAATGGATGTAGGCTCCGGGGATTTTCAGAATTTCATCAAAGTTATGAATTTCTGCCACCCCTGTTTCTCCCTCGGCACCAATTAGATTTACCATGGCCGAAACTGAATTCAGAGCAGTGCTCCCCAAAGGCAACCCCATCAATACTCTCAGCATTTGGTCAAATTGAGAAGATTGTGCCGCTTCAATCGTAGAATGCCCACTGTTGTGCACACGGCAGGCTGTTTCGTTTACCCAGATCGAGCCGTCTTTGTTGTAAAACATTTCGACTGCAAACACGCCCGCAGAATTCAGTTTCCTGACGGTTTCTCTTGCAATCCTCTCAGTTTCAGCTGCCACCTCAGCTTGAAGCGAAGACGGCATCAGTAGATAATCGAGTTGATTGTATTCGGTATTGAAAACCAGTTCCACAGCTGGGTAATTGATGATATGTCCGTTTCCATCAGAAACTACAACCACAGAAATCTCCTTTTCAAGATCGGCCGGAGTTTCATATATCGATGAAACTTTTAGCTGTTTGTCCAGATCATCTCTTGATTTCAAAAACTGAACTCCTCTGCCGTCATAGCCTCCTGTGTTTGCTTTTTGGAACAGTGGATAAACTCGGTTTTGCGATTTCAATTCCCGCCAGTCTTCCAATTCAAAATATGGTGCTGTGGGGATTTCATTATCGATGTAAAACCGTTTTTGAATGGATTTGTCTTGAATAATTGCAAGCGTATCAGGGTCTGGAATCACTTTTATACCGATTGATTTCAGGTACTGTAGCGCATCTTCGTTCACATGTTCAATCTCAATACCGATGGCATCCAGTTTTTCACCAAAGTCAACCACTGTTTGATAATCTGCAAAATCTCCTTTCACAAAATAATCTGCATGTTGAGCGCATGGAGCATTTTCGGATGGGTCGAGTACGAAGATTTCCACCGGATATTGAAGCGCATTTTGCAAGAACATATAGCCCAATTGGCCTCCTCCTAAAATTCCTATTTTCATACATTGCGAAGTTAAGCATTTCAGTATTTACTGGCTTAATAATCGTCTTTCGTGTCATCGATTATTTACAAAAATCTCATTTTCCACTTCAAAATCGGATTTGTACCTTTGTCAAAATTAATTCGATTCATGAATTTGCTTAGAAGAGCGCTTTTGTATGCAAAACCGTACCGGTCACCCTTTGCGGTGGCCATGTTTTTCAATTTCCTATATGCGATTTTTAATGTGCTTGCACTTGCATTCATGATGCCGATTTTGTCAGTACTTTTTGATGAGAGACAGGAGCCAGTGACTCAAAAACCAGTATTTACAGGAAACCTATTGGATACCAAAGACTTTTTGAGTCAATTTTTTGGCTATCACATGAATCAAATCAGTATGGAGAGCGGACCAGTCCAGGTCCTTCTGATTTCCAGTCTGTTGTTTATTCTTCTTTTTCTTTTCAGGAATATATGTAGTTATTTTTCAGAGTTTTTCCTGATTGATTTGCGTTCCGGGGTTTCCAGAGATTTCAGGGTTGATATCAATGAAAAGATTTTGAATCTGCCGGTTGCATATTTCACCGAAAAAAGAAAGGGGGATATGTTGGTGCGGATTTCCAGCGATGTTGCAGAAGTTGAGTCCAACATACTGAACGGCTTGGTAGAAACCTTGCGTAGTCCAATACAGATTGTGGTTTTTGTGAGTGTACTGTTTGTTGTCAATTATCAGCTTACGCTTTTCTCAATCATTGTCTTCCCCATCATGGGTAGTTTGATTTCGTGGATTGGAAAGAGTTTGAAAAGAGATGCAGACAAGGCACAAGTAGAATTGGGAAATATACTATCGTATGTTGATGAGAGTCTGAACGCCATCAAAGTCATCAAAATTTTCAATGCAGATTCACAAATCAGGAAGCGCTTCAATCTTTCTATCAACAAATACAGAAAACTGCTGCAGCAGGTGATGAAAAAAAAGGCGCTTGCTTCGCCTACAAGTGAATTTTTGGGCGCAATCACCATTGGACTGATCGTCTTTTTTGGTGGCAAACTCAGTCTGGAAGGCAAAGGTTTGAACGGTTCTGAGTTCATTTTTTATATTGCTACTTTTTATACATTGCTTGATCCAATCAAAAAGTTTTCTAGGTCGCTTTCTGACATTCAGAAAGGACAGGTTTCAGCCCAACGGATTTTTGAAGTACTTGACACAGAAGTGCTGATTGAAGATCAGAAAGATGCCATTGATTTTGAGGAATTCAAACATCAGATTGAATTCAGAAATGTGACTTTTGGCTATTCCGACAAAGACATTCTTCAGAATTTCAGTCTGACCATCAATAAAGGTGATACCGTTGCATTGGTGGGTGCTTCTGGAAGTGGAAAATCTACGGTAGCTAATTTGGTGACTCGTTTTTACGATGTTGAAGAAGGTCAGATTCTGATTGACGGAATTGATATCCGAAAAATCAAATTAAAAGCTTACAGAAAGCTTTTTGGCTTAGTGACTCAGGACAGTATTCTTTTTAATGATACCGTTTTTAATAACATTTCATTGGGTGACGAAAATCCAACGAAAGAAAAAGTAGAAGAAGCTGCCAGGATTGCCAATGCGGACGAATTCATCCTGAAAATGGAGAATCAGTATGAAGAGAACATAGGTGAAGGCGGTGGCAAACTGAGCGGTGGACAAAAACAGCGGCTTAGTATTGCCAGAGCAGTTTATAAAAACCCGCCCATCATGGTGTTGGACGAAGCCACCTCGGCATTGGACACACAATCCGAAAAACTCGTGCAAGAAGCGTTGGACAAAATGATGAGCAACAGAACCTCGATTGTCATTGCGCACAGGCTTTCGACCATTACCAGCGCAAACAAAATTATTGTAATGCAGGACGGCTTAATAAAAGAGTCCGGCTCACATGCCGAGCTCATACAAAAA
>JAQVKJ010000133.1 GCA_028694715.1 Weeksellaceae bacterium
TTGCTTTTATGAAGTACACTTCTATGATTAATACAGCGGGTTGGCCACCTGAAATTTATGCAAAAGACGCAGTGATAGATTACAATAAAAATCTTTTGGAAGAAAAAAGCGGATTGCCAGTCAAGCATGCTCCGGTGGCCGGTACAGCAACAGATGGAAATGAATCTGCAACCCCAAGCGGTGGTCAGATTGCAAAAGATATGGGCTGTATGGCGTGTCACTCAACAGATGGTTCGGTTCAAATCGGACCGAGCTGGAAATCACTATACAATACGAGTGTAAATCTGGCCGACGGAAGCTCGGTAACCGCCGATGATGAATATCTGAAATCTTCGATTTTAAAACCGAACGATCAGATTGTGGAAGGATTTCAACCCGGTTTGATGCCGTCTTATGAAGGCGTAATCTCAGAAAAAGACATTGATGCAATTGTAGAATACATTAAGACAATCAATTAAAAAGCTGAAAGATGAAATTACAATTTAAAACTCAAAAATTATCATACGGCTTTTTTGTAAGCATGTTGATTTTCTTTATGATTCAGGTTGGCTTTGGTCTGTTACTGGCAATTATCCATCTGGATCCGACGATTCTTCAGGGTACAATGAATTTTAATGTGGCACGTGCTTTTCACCTGAATTTTGCAGTTGTGTGGATAGTCACAGGTTTTATAGGTACGATATTGCTGATTGGACCGGTACTAGGAGACAGAGAAGTCAGACCCGTCTGGCTCGTTAAATTCTTACTGATTGCACTATGGGTGATTGCCATCTGGTCATTTATCACACTTCCACTTGCACACAAAGGTATTGCAGGTTGGGTAGGAAACGTACCCTTGCTACAGCAGGGTAAAGAATTTCTTGAAGGAGGAAGAATCACAGGATTCCTACTGTTAATAGGCTTTAGTATTTTTGCTTTCCTCACGCTACACATGTTCCCGAAAAACAGAAAGAAATGGAACGAAATGCACTGGGGATTGGCCGTTGGAGTTGTAGGACTGGCCACAGTTTGGATCTTCGCATTGTTTTCTTCGGAAAACCTCGATCTACAGGAATATTTCAGATGGTATGTGGTACATTACTGGGTAGAAGCGGTTTGGGAGATTTTGCATATTACCATTATAGGATTTTTACTCTATAAATTTTTTGGAGCTGACGAAGGCGAAGTTGGTTTTGCTGTCTTTTGGGGTGTGTCGCTTGTTATTCTTTCGGGATTAATCGGTAACTCACACCACTATTTCTGGATCGGTACGCCTGCTTTTTGGCAATTCTGGGGATCATTGTTCAGTGCACTAGAACCTCTTCCATTGATTTTCTGTTTGTGGCATGTTTATCTCGACGAAAAACATGGCTTACGACCGATTAAAAACAGAGTGGCATTTTACTTTATATTTGGATCTGCACTTTTTGAATCGGTAGGAGCGGGTATTCTTGGATTTACAATGACACTTGCATATGTAAATATCTGGGAGCACGGAACCTGGATTACTGCTTCACACGGTCACATGGCTCTGTTTGGTGCATTTGGTCTGTTGGTGTTAGGCGCAGCTTACGAAGCAATTCGTCAAATCAAAGGAATCGACAGGTTCAACGACAAACTTTCAAAACTTTCATTTTGGTTGCTCTTTATCAGTATAACCGGTATAGTTGCAAGCTTTGCATTTGGTGGTACCAAACAGATTTATGTGTACAGAATTCTTGGATTGGACTGGTGGGGACACCATATTCGACCGGCAATGTCCGAAGCAAGAGTGTTTCTCGGTTTATTTGCATTTATGTTCACAATAGGCACAATCATAGTGATTTATGATTTATTGACGCTACAGAACAGAAAATTGACAGACGACCAGATTGCAGGAATGAACAATCGACTTACTGTACACACCAAAATCAAAAGTTGGGGCAGAGGTATGAGTCGTTTTGAATTCTTGAAATGGTTGGGTGGTTTATGGGTTTTTGGATTTATTATCACAGCCGGACTGTTCACATTCGGTATGAAGAGTGTTAGACTTGGTGATCCATCTGTACCATATATACTTGCATTTGTCGGATACGGAGGATTGTTTCTTACAACCATTGTTTTTGCAATGAGATTTTTGAAATCTTTTGAGGTCAGACAGGATATGTTGCAGTTGATTGAAAATTCAGTGGCTGATAATCAAAAAAACATTAGCTTGAAGGACTTGGCAAATGATGAAGCCAATAAATTGGTATTGAATACTTTCAATTCTGTGAATCACGGTCAGGCATTTATGCTCACTTCTGATAACGATATGAAAGCACAAAGATTATTATTATATGATGTGATTGGTCCCGGATTTATCTGGGAAATTATTGAAGACGGCCCTGAGAGCTTTAAAGCAAGGGTTGGAAAAGTGAATTAAAAAAGGTTTAAATTTTTTTCCATAATTTTATTTGACGCCTATTCATTTTCTTTAAACTTGTGTTCGAAAGATGGGAAGCCGAAAGCTTCCCGTCTTTTTTGTGATTTTAATCAGTTCATATTCAAAAGAATTGATTCAAAACAGTTTTGGTTTTATCTTTGAATAATTGCTCAAAATAAAAATTGAACCGATATCAGATATTGAAAAATAAAAATTTATCAAAAATGGAAAAAACAGAAAAATTTACAGCCTTGCATCGTGTGTTGCACTGGCTGACAGCACTTGCAATCACTGTTTTGTTTTTAACGGGATTTCTCAGAATGACTTGGATGAACAGACATAAAATTGCTGAAATCATTGCTTCAACTACAGATGAATTGTCTAAGGATCAGATGAATTCGATTGCAAAAGCAATCAGAGAACCAATGTGGGAATGGCATGTGATTTTTGCTTATCTGATGATTACGGTTGTTGCTGTCAGGCTGATTTATATGGCGGTCAAAGGAATCCGATTTCCAAATCCGTTTGATTCAAAAATTTCAATTGGTGACAGATTTCAGGGTTTTTCTTATGTTTATTTTTATTTTCTGGTCATTGGATCCGCATTGACCGGAATTTGTCTGAAATTTAGATTTTTTGAAGAATTTCACAAACAAATCGAAGGCGTTCACAAATTGGGATTGTATCTGTATCCGATTTTTATCGTCATCCATCTGATTGGAATATATATCTCAGAACACGGCAATAAGAGAGGTATAGTGTCAAAAATGATTGGCGGAGAAAAATAATTTTGTTGAATCTGTATTGATTTTTTCGAAATTATCGTTTCGAAAACAGTTTATTGCAAATTTGCAGACTGTTTTGAGCCCCAAAAGCATATCCTGAACGGACAAATCAGAGTTATTCTTTCTGTTTGTTTAAAAGTTTTATTAACTTTAGCAGACTAAACTAAAACTTTTACATCATGTCGGAAAATTGCTTGGAATGCGGCGATAAAATCATCGGCAGATCTGATAAAAAATTTTGTAACGACGGCTGTAGGAACGCATACAACAATAGGCTGAATCGGGATTCGAGCAATCTAATGAGGAGCGTTCACCGTAAACTCAGAAATAACTACAAAATACTTTCTGAACTGAACTTCATTGAAGGAAAATCAAAAATCACCAAAGACCGACTTGTAAAAGAGGGTTTTGATTTTGAGTATTTTACCAATATGAAAGTCTATAAAAACGGAGCAGAATACCGTTTTCTGTACAATATAGGATACAAACTTCTTGAAGACGATTGGCTGTTGGTGGTTAGAAATGAACACAAAGAATGAATGAAAAGCCGATGCAATTTCAAAATCATTAAATTTGTCGGATGAACAAATACCTGATAGTCGGTTTGGGGAATCCGGGTGAGAAGTATCGTTATTCGAGACACAATATTGGCTTTCTGATTGCAGACGAGTTGGTGAGAAAACAGCATACCGTTTTTGAAGCCTCCAATTTTGGCGAAATTGCTCGTTTCAAATACAGAGCAAGGCCGATTATTGTACTGAAACCCAATACTTTTATGAATCTGAGCGGAGATGCCGTAAGATTCTGGATGCAAAAAGAGCAAATCTCAATTGAAAATATATTCATTATCAGCGATGACCTAAATCTGCCCTTCGGAACAATCAGAATTCGAGCAAAGGGCAGCGACGGTGGACACAACGGATTGAAAGACATTCAGGACAAAATCCTGAACAAGAATTATCCACGCCTAAGGTTTGGAATAGGAAGCGAATTTATGAGCGGTCAACAAGTCGATTATGTGCTTGGAAACTGGAGTGAAGAGGAAATCAAACTACTGCCAGAAAGAATTGATGTTGCTTCAAAAGCTGTTCTTTCTTTTGTTTTTGAAGGCATTACAAATGCCATGAACAATTACAACGGAAAATAGTCAATACCGACAATCCTTGATTTTGAAATGCTTGGTATTTTCTCAATTTATGACAAACACAATGTTCAGCTGAATTTAAACGATTCTTAATTCATAAATATAATCGTCCATCACAAAACCTTTTCCAATATCAAAAACACCTTCACCTGTCTTCATAAATCCGTTATTTTCATAAAACCGTATCGTGTCTGTGTTTGATTTATTGACATTCAAATAAATGATTGACATCTTATTATTGACAACTTGTGCTTTGATGAAATCCATCATCAACTTGCCCAGTCCTTTTCCCCTGAATTCTTTTTTCAGATAGATTTTTGACAAATACATTCGGGTTGCTTCGGGTTTCAACATCAAGTAGCCCACCGGAAGGGAGTCTTCCCACAGCAAACGCCAAATGCAACCTTCGGCGGTTTCGGAGAGGATTCTGTCCGTTGAATGAAAAATACTGAGCATATAATCAATCTGTTCTCTGCTGATGATTTTTGAATAATGTTCATGCCAGATTTCGTTGGCCAGTTGTTGAACGGTTTCTATGTCTTGTTGTGACACGGGTTTTAGGACTGCCATATTATTTAATTCGATTCAAATTTAAATCAAATCCACTGAATTTAGTTCAATGAAATGGAATTTCTGAAAATTTCCGAAG
>JAQVKJ010000134.1 GCA_028694715.1 Weeksellaceae bacterium
TTTCTTCCAATCGCTCCAATTTCTGATTTTTCCGGGCCAATTCCACTGCTTTATTGACCGAAGCATACAACCTCTCATTGTCCCACGGTTTAAGGATAAAATCAAAAGCACCTTGTTTCAAACTGTCCACTGCCAATTCCACATCGCCAAAACCGGTCATAAGGATGACCACCGCAGAAGGCATATTTTCCTTCAGATATTCCATCCAGTACAGACCTTCTTTTCCATCCTCAAAACCTTTGCGGTAATTCATATCCAACAGTACCACATCCCAATTGGATTCATCATTTCTTTGAAGGATTTTTCTTGGCGATTCGGCGGTTTTCACATTTGTAAAATTTCGTTTCAACAATACCTTCGCAGTAAACAAAACATCCGGATCGTCATCTATAATCAATATGTTGGCTTCTTTTTTTCTCAATTTTGATTCAATTTTAATTTTTCTAATTTAATGATATTGTCCGATTCTGAACAGTTTTTTGTTGATTTAATTTTTCATTTCCTTTGATTTCAATAGGTTACCCAACTGTGTTTTTATGGCATATAATTGTAATATCCTATTGAAATACAAATGATTACATGTCCGCAAAGTTGATGAATTTCGTTAAATAATTCATATATCAGTCGTTAAATTTTATTTGGTTCTTTTTTTCGGATGAATTCTAAACTGTCCAAATCTGCATTTCAATTGCAGATTTGGATAAAATGTTTATATTTGCCTATGATTCAAAGACAAATTTCATCGGCTATTGAAGGTTTAAAGTCAAAATTTCCTGTAATTACGGTTACAGGAGCAAGACAGACCGGAAAAACTACGCTGCTGAAAGCATTGTATAAAAATCTTCCTTATGTGAATTTGGAAGACATTGATAATCGTTTGCTAGCGGAGGAAGATCCGAGGGGGTTTTTAAGCAACTTTCCAGAAGGTGCGGTGATTGATGAAGTACAGCAGGTTCCCCAACTTTTTTCTTATATCCAACAGCTTGTTGATAATAATGATGAAGTGCATTTTGCACTTTCGGGTTCACAGAATTTTCAATTAATGGAAAATATCACCCAATCTTTGGCAGGAAGAACCGCCATTTTTAATCTGATGTCCTTGTCTTATTCCGAATTGAAGGAAGCCGGATTTACTTTCGAAAGAGCTGAAGATTTGATCTTTTCGGGAGGTTATCCACGGATATTCGATAAGGATATTGACCCTGCAGTTTATTTTCAAAATTACCTGAGTACTTATGTGGAGCGTGATGTGCGACAAATCAAAAGCATTGAGAATTTGTCTTTGTTTATGCGGTTCATTCAATTATGCGCCGGGAGAATTGGTCAACCGGTGAATTTCCAGTCGCTGTCAAACGATGTCGGAGTTAGTTTAAACACCATCAAATCATGGATTTCGGTTTTGGAAGCAAGTTACATCATTTATTTACATAAACCTTTTTATAAAAACTTCAATAAGCGGATTCTCAAAACCCCAAAATTGTTTTTTTATGACACGGGTGTGGCTTGTTCGTTGCTGAATATTCAAAATTCCGAACAGTTGTATTCGCATTATCTGACAGGTGGTTTGTTTGAGAATTTTGTCCTGAACGAAATGAACAAAAACTATTTCAACAGAGGGAAAAAGCCGGCATTTTACTTTTGGCAAAACAAGGAAAAAAAAGAAATTGATTTGATAATAGATGCCGGTTTAAAGCAATTCCCTTTTGAAATTAAGGCGGCACAAACAAAAAACAGCCACTTTTTTGACAATCTGAAATATTGGCAAAAACTCAATGAAATTCCGTCAGAATATCTCAATGTAATCTATGGCGGCGATGAAGATTTTAAAACTTCAAACGGCAATTTTGTAAGTTGGAGAAATATCCCGGAAGTGGTTTTTTCGGTTGAATCAGCGAAGTAAACCTGATTCCAAGTAAACTTAAAATTGTAGAATAAACTGTTTCCATTTGAGATAAAAAATTTGAAAGAGAAAGCTTCGTCGGTTTCCAAAACCTGCGAAATCTTTATAAAGTAAATATTTACAGATTGATGATATTGAACAGAATAAAGATTTATTACCCTTAATGAAATTGCTGTTTTTTATAGGCAAAATCACAAAAGAATTTTTTTTTTGAAAGCAGTTTTAGAGAGTGAATTGCTTGGAAAACATTTTTTGGCAGAAGATGATATTGAAGTTTGTTATGGAAATATAATTTCGGTCTGGCTCTTTGGGCTTATGTATTGAAAAGTTTCGTCATAATCTACACTGTCCGTTTTCATCAAAAAACTGTTCGATTCCGAACAATTGAATTTTAAACCATTTTCTTTCTTATTTATTTTCAATAATTTAAATGATTGAATTTCATTGGCATAAAATTCACTCTTTATTAAAAAGAAAAAAGAATAAATGGACACAATCGTTCAAAATAAAAAACCAAAATACAAAATCATTTTATTGATTTTGGTCGGAATATTAACATTGTCTGCCTTGCTGTATTCGTCGGTATTCAGAAAGAAGACCCTGAATGTAGATGCTTCTCGGATTTCGATTCGGGAAGTAAAAGAAGGTAAGTTTGATGATATCGTCATATTGAACGGAAAAATAGAAGCCCTCAATTCGGCACTGATCAATGTGGTGGAAGGCGGCGCTGTTCAGGATATTTTTGTGGAAGACGGAGCCATGGTGACCAAAGGCCAACCATTGGTCAGACTGTACAACCCGAATACGGAATTGGGTTATTTGCAACAGGAAACTGCCATCATCGAACAAATCAATAACCTCAAAAATCTGAAAATCAGTTTAACCAATCAGGAATTGGAATTGGAGAAAGAACTTATTTTGATTCAACATGATTTCACCGATGCCGAACAGCAATATGAATTAGACAAGAGATTATTCCAAAAAGAAATTATTCCCGAAAAAGATTACAACAAATCTTTGGAGAATTTCAATTACCAATCCAAAAGAAAGAGCGTTATCCAAACAAGCGTTAAAAGAGAAAAGCAGGCAAGAGTTGCGCAAATCTCGTCCATCAATCAAGCGCTGGAAAAAATGGAGAGAAACTTGGATATTTTGAGAGACAACAAAAAGAATTTCTTAGTATTAGCCAATGCGAGCGGACGGTTATCTTCCTTTGATCCGAGCTTAGGAAAGCACATTAATGCAGGCGAGAGTTTAGGGAAAATCGACATTATGGATGGCTATAAAATTACCGCTAAGGTGGATGAATATTACATTTCCCGATTGAAACCCGCACAAAGCGGAACCATAGAATCAAGTGGAAAGACTTATGGGGTGATGATTTCCAAAGTTTTGCCCGAAGTAAAAGACGGACAGTTTCAGGTGGAATTGGTTTTCAAAAATGAGGTTCCGGCTGATTTGAAAATAGGGATGTCGTTCAGTGTCAAACTGTTTTTATCCGAAAGCTCAGAAAGTCTGTTGGTAGCCAAAGGCGCATTTTATCAGGAAACCGCAGGGAAATGGATTTTTGTATTGGACGGCGACAAAAAAGCCGTCAGGAGGGAAATCAAATTGGGAAGAGAAAATCCGGTTTATTATGAAGTAACTGAAGGATTAAAAGCCGGCGACCGTGTGATAACTTCTTCGTATGAAGATTATAAGAATGTGGAAGTATTGGAGTTGAAGGACTGATGAACCTGTATATTGAATAATGTATGCTTGTATAATGTACTAAGTATTGAAACCTGTGCTTCGACAAGCTCAGCAACCAAAATTTGAAACAAAAATTAACAAAGCAATGATAAAAACAGAAAATCTAACAAAAGTATATCGCACGGAGGAAGTAGAAACCCGGGCGTTGAATAATGTGAGCATGCACATCAGAAAAGGCGAATTTGTTTCCATTATGGGTCCTTCCGGATGCGGAAAATCCACTTTGCTCAATATTTTGGGCTTATTGGACGATATCACTTCCGGAAGTTACCTTTTTGACGGCCAGGAAATGGCTAAACTCAAAGAGAACGGCCGTTCCAAAGTCAGAAAGCAGAACATCGGTTTTGTTTTCCAGAATTTCAATCTGATTGACGAATTGAATGTTTTTGAAAATGTGGAATTACCATTGATTTACAACGGAATCGGTTCTTCCGAAAGAAAATCGAGAGTCAAAGAAATCCTGGAACGAATGAATATTGCGCATCGTTCCGGGCATTTTCCGCAACAGCTTTCGGGCGGACAGCAACAAAGAGTAGCCGTTGCAAGGGCATTGGTAACCGAACCCAAGCTGATTCTCGCCGATGAACCCACCGGAAATCTCGACAGTAAAAACGGGAATGAAGTCATGGAACTGCTCAGCGACCTGCACGCCAAAGGTGCAACCATAGTGATGGTAACCCACTCGGCTTATGACGCTTCTTTTTCACAAAGAACCATTGAACTTAAAGACGGCGAAATCATAGCCGAACATACCAATAAGAAAGGTGTAGCAATAGGGTAAAAGTTTTTTTACTCAAAAATCAATTTAGAAATGATTCAGAACTGGATAAAAATAGCATTTCGTTCTTATCGCAAAAACCTTCTTTTTACGATTATTAATATTCTCGGTTTGACTATCGGGATGGTCGGAATCATATTGGTTTCGCTTTATTGGAATGATGAATTGGCTTATAATCAATGGAACCCGAATAAAGATGAAGTTTATGCGGTGTCGCATCGTTTCAATTGGAGCGGAAAAGAAACTTATTTGTCCATTTCTGCCATTCCCGAAGGCCCGGCGATCAAAGAGAATTTTCCCGAAGTGGAAGATTACATGGCTTGTTCCTGGCTGAACAACGGCATAGTGAACACCGGAAATAAATCCATGTTTCTGGAAGATTATTTGCCTGCCACATCCAATTTCTTTGACTTCTTTCCTTTTGAATTTCTGTATGGTTCACCCAAAAATTCATTAACCGATTTACAAAGCATTGTGATTTCGGAGGACTGGATGAAACAATTGTATGATG
>JAQVKJ010000135.1 GCA_028694715.1 Weeksellaceae bacterium
AGAATTGTTTTTCAATATCGTCAAAACGGGATTCAATCAAAGGCGCAAAATGCTGAGAAATGCATTAAAAAGTTTCATTGGTAGCCAAACAGATTTTGAAGATAATTTACTTAACTTGCGTGCGGAACAGTTAACAATAAACCAATTCATTGAATTAACTGCAAAACTGACCGAATGGAAGCAATCATCAACAAAGAATTTCTGAATGAATTGTCGGAGTGTATCCGTGGCCAAAACCCAAGGAAAACTCTCGAAATGCTTACTGATTTCCATCCGGCGGACATCGCTGATATTTTTCCCAAACTTGAACTCGAAGAACAGTCTTATTTGATGTCGTTGTTAGATGCCGATGTGTCTGCAGATGTATTGCTCGAATTGGAAGAAGAAGATCGGAAACGACTGCTCGGACAGCTTTCTCCCAAAGAAATCGCTGATGTACTGATTACACAAATGGACACCGATGACGCAGTGGATGTCATCAGTGAACTCTCAGAGAACAAACAGGGAGAAGTCATTTCACAGATTGAAGACAAGGAACACGCTCAAGACATCGTGGACTTACTACGATACAACGAAGACACCGCTGGTGGGTTGATGCGTAAAGAATATGTGGAGGTCAACAAAAACTGGACGGTGCTCCGTGCAATCAGAGAAATGAGAAGGCAGGCAGAAGACATGAAGGAAGTTTATTCGATTTATGTGGTGGACGATGACAATTTACTGCTTGGAACACTCAGTTTGAAAAAACTGCTGACCACTTCATCAAGCACCAAACTTGATCAGGTGTACAATGAAAAGGTGAGATTTGTTAGCGTCAATGAAAAAGATGTAGAAGTTGCGAATATGATTCAAAAATATGACCTAATGGAAATACCTGTGGTCGATGAATTGAAGCGTCTTCAGGGAGTGATTACAGTGGATGACATCATCGATGTACTTAGGGAAGAAGCCGACGAAAATTATCAATTAGCAGCAGGGATTACCCGAAATGTGGACGCCAGTGACAACATCCTGACGCTCACCAAGGCGAGGCTCCCTTGGCTTCTCATCGGCATGTTTGGCGGACTTGGTGCAGCGAGTATCATCCACGGATTCGAAGAGGCACTATCCAAATACACCGCTTTGATTTTGTTCATCCCACTGATTCAATCCACTGCCGGAAATGTGGGAATACAGTCTTCGGCCATTGTGGTTCAGGGGCTTGCCAACGGAAGCATCAAAGGAAAAATTGCACAAAGACTGCTCAAAGAATTTCTGCTCGGACTGCTGAACGGTATTGGGATTTCAGCCATTGTATTGATCATCAGCTATTTCATATTCGACACAGCGGTTTTGATTTCGCTGACCATAGTGATTGCCCTAACCACCGTGATTATCAATGCTGCGGTGATTGGTACATTCATTCCGATTTTTCTACACAAAAAAGGAATTGATCCAGCAGTTTCTACTGGTCCATTTATTACCACCAGCAATGACATTTTGGGAATTTTCATTTATTTTATGATTGCCAAAATGATCCTCGGATTCTGATATGAATTTTATATTTTTCTCAGTACAATTCTGATTTCTGTACCGGCGTCTTTTTCAGAACGAGCCACAAAAATTTTTCCTTTGTGATAATTTTCAATGATCCTTTTGGCCAGTGACAATCCCAGTCCCCAACCTCGCTGTTTGGTAGTAAAGCCAGGGTCAAAAATTCTTTTGTGTCGGTTCTTAGGGATGCCAGGTCCTGTATCTTCCACAGAAATTTGCACTGTAGTATCCCTGTCGCTGATATGTACATTGATGGCACCGATATTCTGCATCGCATCCACCGCATTTTTCACCAGATTTTCAATCACCCAACTGTAAAGTGCTGCATTGAGTGGAATTCTGATTTCCTGTTTGGGTGAATTGAAACGCAAATCCACTTTTTTTGAAATTCTGTCTGTCAGATAATTCACCGTATTCTCGGTCACCTCAACCACATTGGCCATGCCTAATTCGGGCAATGAGCCGATTTTTGAAAACCTTTCTGTAATCTGGCTGAGTCGCAATATGTCTTTCTCCATTTCTCTGACAGAATCTCGGTTCTCGTCCTCAAGCCTGAGAATTTCAATCCATCCCATCAGCGATGACAAAGGTGTGCCGATTTGATGTGCGGTTTCTTTGGCCATGCCCGCCCACAAATAACTTTGTTCGGTGTTTTTGAGAATTCTAAAATACCAATAACTGAAACCAACAAAAAGTATGATGATGAGTACGAGAATCATCGGATAATACTGCAGCCGTTTGAGCAATTGTGAATTTTCATAATAAACATATTGTTTGCCAAATTCTCCCAAATCTACTTCAATCGCCTCTCTCAAATCTTTCATTTTGACAATCAATTTATTGAGTTTTACAGAGTCCGATTCTATTTTTTCGGGGATATTGTTCACATAAACGATTTCTCCATTCTCGTCCAGCAGCACCACAGGCATGGTTTTGTTTGCACTTGTAATCCCAAAGAGATAATCCTGTACTTTTGAGTCAAAAATTTCGTCTGAACCCAGTAATTGCAATGCCTGTGCGTAATTCTCAACCTTGGTTTGCTCTTCACTTTTTAATTGTCTGACAAACTGATTGGAATACCAGACCGTCAATCCAAAAATAAAAAATGCAATCAGAAAACCTATCCATTTGCTTAAATTTTGATTTCTGAGCAAGTTAAAACGATTCATATTATTGGATTACGGGATGTAAATTTAACAATATTTTCGAACGGACATTGGTTTGGGGCTTATTTAAAGAGTTCGAATGCATGGCGGGCGTCTTCCCAAAATTCATCCAGTGCGCACAAAGATTCTTTTAGAAAGCCAATCATTTCGGGCCAACTGTCTTCTCTAAAAATACTGACATTCTCAAGCCTTTTCTCAATTCTGCAAACCGGTCTTCCGTGTTCATCAAAAACATCTTTCAGCCAATACCAGTCTGTTCCGGCTACCGATTCAAACAAGGGTTTGAATTCTTCAAATTGTTCAAACATCAAATGCTGAATGTCTGTGTCGGGTGCATTCATTTCAATTCTAATCAGCGCACTTTTGTTGTTTGCATCGGTTTTGAAAATAAGCTTGCTAATGCCGGTTTTGTAATTCAGCCAATTTACCGGTCTCTCACCTGCGGGCGGATGCAGTTTCATGTAGCGACCGAAAGAACCCCAGAATTTCTTTCTGATTTGCGATGCCTCCTCTTTTGAATACATACCGCAAATTAATTCATTTTATGTATTTTTGAAACAAAATTTATCCCATTATGAAACCAAAATTACTGCTGATCGCAGCCTTTGTTTTTGTAACTCAATCCTTTGCACAAAATATGATGACGCCCGAACTACTCTGGAAACTGAAAAGAATCAGCCCGGTGGGACTGAGCGATGATGGCAAACAATTGATTTACTCAGTCACCGAATACAAAGTTGAGGAAGGAAAACGGGAAACCAGAACCTTTGTCATGCCGGTAAAAGGAGGAACGGCAGTTGAAATCAAAGATTATTCTGATTTGATTAGCCCAAAATCGGTTTCTCCAGACAAAACCAAAAAAATTGAAGTAAGAAAAGTCCAACTCGAAAATATTCTCGGAAAAGATTTGTACCCCACCCTGCAAGAATCCAATGTCTATATTTATAACGACCTGGATTACAGACACTGGGACAGTTGGAATGAAGGAAAATACAATCACCTTTTCTTGACCGTCAACGGAACGGATGAAGTGGACGCCATAGATATCATGAAAGGTGAACCTTACTATTCACCCCAAATGCCTTTTGGTGGAGAAGAAGATTATTGCTGGAACAACGAGGGTACAAAAATCCTGTATGTTTCCAAAAAGCTAAAAGGAAAGGCGTATGCACTCAGCACCAATACCGATATATATGAATATGATATCAAAACTGGAAAGACAACTAATCTGACCGAAGGTATGCCCGGTTACGACACAAATCCGGCCTATTCTAAAGACGGTGCACTGGCCTTTCTGAGCATGGCAAGAGACGGTTATGAGGCCGACAAAAACGACATCGTCGTGTTGCACAACGGAACGAAAACCAATGTTACCTCTCATTGGGACGGAACGGTTTACAGTTTCAGATGGGACAAGGATGGCAAAAGGATTTATTTCAACGCACCCATAGGGGGTACCGTACAGCTTTTTGTTGTTGAATTTGATCCTATGTCAAAAAACAAAGCTTTGCCCAAAATCAGACAAATCACCGACGGAGTATTTGATGTAGTTGGTTTGATTGGTCAATCGAACAATGATTTTGTTGTCAGTAGGACCGACATGAATCACGCTGCAGAGATTTATTCTGTGAACCTGAAAAATGGTCAGATGAAACAACTGACCCATGTGAACGACGATATTTATAGTCGTTTGAAAATGAGTAAAATAGACAAGCGGATAGTAAAAACCACCGATGGTAAAGATATGCTCAGCTGGGTGATTTACCCGCCCGACTTTGACCCGAACAAGAAGTACCCTACCCTGCTCTACTGCCAAGGTGGGCCGCAATCTGCGCTTTCTCAGTTTTATTCATTCAGGTGGAATTTTCAACTGATGGCGGCGCATGGATATATTGTCATCGCACCCAACCGCCGTGGAATGCCCGGTCATGGAGTTGAATGGAACGAAGCCATCAGCAAAGATTGGGGCGGACAGGTGATGAAAGATTATTTGTCTGCGATAGATGACATTGCAAAAGAAGCCTTCGTTGACACTGAGCGGCTGGGTGCCATAGGCGCAAGTTACGGTGGTTATTCGGTCTTTTATCTGGCTGGGATTCACAACAAAAGGTTCAAAACTTTTATTGCCCATGACGGTGTTTTTAATCTAAAATCAATGTACGGAACCACTGAGGAACTCTGGTTCACCAATTGGGATGCAGGTGGAGCATACTGG
>JAQVKJ010000136.1 GCA_028694715.1 Weeksellaceae bacterium
TCCGATCTTCGTAACCCGTAGCCGCACCTGCCTGGAAGTTTTCAGCAACTGTCCAGTAGTAAGCCAGATTGACACCAAAATTTAAACTGGTATAATCTCCCGCATCACCGATAGGGAATCCGATAAATGCGCCGGCCTCAAATCCGGTTGATTGAGCTTTCAATCCTGTTAAGCCAAACATGGCTATAACAGCTGATAATAAAAGTTTTTTCATTTTAAATAATTTTAAGTTTAGACAAAAATAAAAAGATTATTGACATACGCAATGAATAAATGGATTGTGAAATCGCTATTTACCCACAACTAATCAACAATTCATTCGATTACAGTTAATCCTCATGAGTCAAAAAAAGATACTGATTTTGTTTCCAAAATTCACTGAATGCACAAATATCTGATTGCAAAACAAGTTGGCTGTATGTAATTGATAATGAGAAGTATGATGTTTGGTGCTTCGGGTTGAACTTTTTGGTGTTTTTGACTGATAAAATGATTTCGTAGCACAATAATGAGCGATATTTATCGATTGTCTATTGAGTTTAATAATATTTGATATATTTGCCGCTAATTTTAAACATTATTTAACTATGAAAAAGATCTTTATGATTTGTTTGACATTCGGTTTTGTAACACTGAATGCACAAACGCAAAAAGGGAATTGGGTCATTGAAGGTTCTACCTCTCTCGGATTCTCAAGTGGAAAATCGACCTACAAAGTTGAGAGTGACAAAGTGGACGGACCAACAACTTCTGTCATCAGCTTCAACCCGGCAGCCGGTTATTTTGTTATGGATGACTTGGCCGTTGGTATTGAGTTTGGCTTGGCAAGTGTGACCATGAAACAAGACAGCGATAAAGTGACTACAAGTTCATTTTCAGTAATGCCAGGAGCAACTTACTATTTTTCTGCAGGTGAAAACATCAAACCATATATAGGTGCAAATGTAGGTTACGGATCCAAAAAAGAAAAATACGAAGATGAATCTGAATCAGCCGGGGGTTTTGCATGGAAAGCAAAAGGAGGAATGGCTTTCTTCTTCAAAGAATCTATCGCTGTTAATTTGGGTCTGAGCTATTCTCAAATGACCTACGACTACAGCGAAGGCGATTTTGACATCAAAGAAACCTATTCTCCATTCGGCGTTAGCGTTGGATTTAGCTTCTTCCTGTAATCAAGAAACCATAACAACAAAAGAGGTGCTCAATCGGGCACCTTTTTTTATTCATTAATTTTAGACCACACAAACTTTTTGAAACTGCAGTCGTTATATTGCTGTTTAAATCTTAATTTTGCACTTATACAGAACAAAATGAGCGATAATACCTACAAATCGGCAGGCGTGGACAAGGAAGAAGGGTACCAAACCGTTTCCAAAATTAAAAAAGTGGTTTCTGAAACCCATAACCAAAATGTACTGAACGGAATCGGAAGTTTTGGTGCATTTTATCAATTGTCGGGCTATAAAAATCCAGTATTAGTTTCGGGTACCGACGGCGTAGGCACCAAACTCAGAATCGCACTCGATGTGAGGAAATATGATGCTGTAGGTATAGATTGCTTTGCCATGTGCGCCAACGATATTCTGTGTCACGGCGCCAAACCACTGTTCTTCCTTGATTATCTTGCCTGCGGAAAGCTCGATTCGGACATCGCAGCCGAAATCATTGGCGGAATCGCTGCAGCTTGTAAAGAAACCGGGACCGCTCTGATCGGCGGTGAAACCGCAGAAATGCCGGGTATGTACCAAGTGGGTGATTATGATGTGGCAGGTTTTTGCGTAGGTGTAGTTGAGAAAGATGAAATCATCGACGGTTCTAAAATCAAAGAAGGCCAAGCAATCATCGGACTGCCTTCTTCGGGATTTCACAGCAATGGATTTTCTTTAATCAGAAAAGTTTTCACCGATTTTACTGAGGAATTTGAAGGAAAACCGATTTGGGAAACCTTGCTTGTTCCCACAAAATTGTATCAGAACGATATTTCAAAAATCAGTGAAAAAGTAGAACTCTCGGGCATTGCACACATCACCGGAGGCGGGTTGATTGAGAATGTTCCGCGCATCATGCCAGACGGACTCTCGGCTGTGATTGATAAATCTAAAATCAATGTTCCATCTGTGATGAAAGAGTTGATGAAGAGAGGCGAAATCAGTGAAGATGAAATGTATGCAACCTTCAATATGGGGGTCGGAATAGTCATTATTTGTGATGAATCAGATACGCAGACCGTCCAGAACCTGGTTCCTGACAGCATGCTTATTGGAACAGTCGGAAGAGAAGAACAGACAATCCTTCTGAAATAATCTGTTGGTATTACATTCCATCATTTCCTTTAACAAATCCGGCAGATTCTCAACGCATTCCATGCTTTGCTCAAGATGGCCAGCCAACACAGACAATTTATACACAAACCATTGTTTTGGTTTTAATCGTAATTTTGAATCTCGGGTTTCCTTCAGTTCATTTTTCAGACAAATAAGAAGTCGAAAATTGATTTAATAAAACATTGCATAGAAACGAGTTTAACCACTTTGCTTATCTTTGCATTTTAAAAATCTATTATTTCAAAAATATGACTCATTCAACTTCTTTTGATTCCCCCGGACTTCGATTCAGAAAGGCAATGGAGGAAGAAAAACCTTTACAAATAGTTGGTGCCATCAATGCCAATCATGCACTGTTAGTTAAGCAAGCAGGCTTCAAAGCCGTTTATCTTTCCGGAGGCGGTGTAGCCGCAGGTTCACTTGGAATTCCCGATCTGGGAATCACAACGCTGGAAGATGTACTGATTGACATCCGACGAATCACCAATGTCTGCGATTTGCCATTGATGGTGGATGTGGACACCGGTTTTGGTCCTTCGGCATTCAATGTGGCGAGAACCGTGAAATCGCTAATTAATGAAGGCGCGGCAGCACTGCATATCGAAGACCAAGTGGGAGCAAAAAGATGCGGTCATCGCCCCAACAAAGAAGTGGTTACCAAAGAAGAAATGGTGGACAGACTCAAAGCTGCCGTTGACGCCAGAACCGATGAGAATTTTGTAATCGGTGCAAGAACCGATGCATTTGCGGTAGAAGGAATTGAAAAAACCATAGAAAGAGCAGTGGCATACAAGGAAGCCGGTGCCGATTTTATTTTTGCGGAGGCAGTTCCTGATTTGAGTTATTACCAACAATTTGTGGATGCAACAGGAATTCCGGTCTTGGCCAATATCACCGAATTCGGAATGATAAAAATGTACACTGTCGATGAATTGCGAGAAGCTGGTGTCGGCCTGATTCTGTACCCATTGTCCGCATTTCGGGCTGCCAACAAAGCAGCGATGAATGTTTATCAACACATCAGAAAAGAAGGCACACAGAAAAATGTACTCGATACCATGCAAACCCGTCAGGAATTGTATGAAAGCATCGGTTATTATGACTATGAAAGAAAATTGGACGAACTCTATAACAAAATATAAGATGGCTAAGAAACAAGAAAAAACATTTGTACCCAAAAAGAGCGTTGCACTTTCAGGTGTAGCCGCCGGAAATACCGCATTGGCAAGTGTGGGTCGCAGTGGAAACGATTTGCATTACAGAGGATACGATATATTGGATTTGGCCGAAAAAGCAGAATTCGAAGAGGTAGCTTATCTGCTGATTCATGGCAACCTGCCCAATGCAAGTCAGTTGAAAAATTACAAATCAAAATTGAAATCACTCAGAGGACTACCACAGGGATTGAAAAATGTACTCAAAGAAATTCCAGCTGCCGCACACCCAATGGATGTGATGAGAACAGCGGTTTCTGTTTTGGGAACCATAAGCCCTGAAAAAGAAGACCACAATACAGCAGGGGCAAGAGACATTGCTGACAAACTATTGGCTTCTTCTTCTTCCGCACTTTTGTATTGGTACCATCACAGCCACAACGGAAGAGAAATTGAAGTAGAAACCGATGACGATACCATCGGCGGTCATTTCTTGCATTTGCTCCACGGTGAAAAACCATCAGAATCTTGGATAAAAGCCATGCAAATCTCACTGAACCTGTATGCAGAACACGAATTCAATGCCTCCACATTTACGGCAAGAGTAATCGCAGGAACCGGTTCGGATATTTATTCCGCCATAGCAGGTGCCATCGGTGCTTTGAGAGGCCCCAAACATGGAGGTGCCAATGAAGTGGCTTTCGATATTCAAAGCCGATATGTTTCTCCGGATGAAGCCGAAAAGGACATTGTCGAACGAGTAGCCAACAAAGAAAAAATCATCGGTTTCGGACATCCGGTTTATACGATTTCAGATCCGAGAAATGTGGTGATTAAAAAAGTAGCTCAAGATTTGTCAAAAGAAGCAGGTGATATGCTGCTGTTCGACATAGCCGAAAGATTGGAAACCGTGATGTGGAATGAAAAGAAAATGTTCCCGAACTTAGATTGGTTCTCAGCGGTCTCTTATCACAGAATGGGCGTGCCGACCTTGATGTTCACCCCGCTTTTTGTGGTTTCGAGATGTACCGGCTGGGCAGCCCATGTGATTGAACAAAGACAAGACGGCAAAATCATCCGACCCAGTGCCAATTATACAGGGCCGGAGAACAAGAAGTTTGTTCCGTTGGCAAAAAGAAAGTGATATTAATGGAAGGATTTTAAAATGATGCTAAAGCAGTTTGATTTTAAATTTTTAACCGTTGCCTGAAGGCAACGGCAATGATTTGAATCAAATGAAAATATTGCCGGCTGTTTCAGCTGCCGGTTAAAAGAGAAACTTCCATCAGGCTTTAGCCTCATTTCAAGCTTATAAATAAATAAGCTCAATGAGAAAAATGGCTTCGTAATTTTGTAAATATGAAAGGAGTATTTTTAATAAATGTTTTATCGGTTTTTTTTTACTTTCTTCTTGTGAAAAGGATAAAATGCGCTAA
>JAQVKJ010000137.1 GCA_028694715.1 Weeksellaceae bacterium
TGCCGTTGATCAAACCCAAACCTTCTTTGGCCGAAAGTACAATCGGCTCCAAACCATGTTTTTGCAAAGCTTCACCAGCGGTTATTATTTTGTCTCCATCCCAAATTTTTCCTTCGCCAATCAATGGAAGAAACAGGTGTGCCAGTGGAGCCAAATCGCCCGAAGCACCTACCGAACCCTGTTCGGGAACCACTGGAATGATGTCTCTTTCTATCATCAGAAGAATTCGTTCGACCACCTCAGTTGTAACCCCCGAAAAACCTTTGGCGAGTGCATGAGCTTTGGTAATCAGCATTAGTTTTGAAATTTTTTTGTCAATGGGATTTCCCACACCTACTGCGTGGCTGATGAGCAGATTTTCCTGTAGCTTACGGGTTTCATCCTTTGAAATCAGCGTATCGCAAAGCGGACCAAAACCGGTGTTGATACCGTAAACCGTTTTACCGGAATCAATGATGGTCTGTACATTTGCGGATGAGTTAGAAATCTGTTGTCTGGCTTCTTTGCTGAGAATGGCTTGGGTATTGCCGTTCAGTATGTTGATTGCGTCTGAATAAGACCAGTGGTCGATGCCGTATGTTTTTTGATTCATGATGGATTGAATTGAAGTCCAAAATTACATAAAATTATCCCATTTGGAATTGAACAAATCCATCGGCGAGAATTAATGAATCCCACCGAGAAGAAACCCTAAATGCGACAAATTGTATTTTTAATGTGGCTAAGTTTCAATAAATTTGCAGCTTAAATCAATGATTATGTCTGACAATGAATTATACGACGAGATGGGCGATGACCACTTTTTGTCTGCCGGCGATACACCGCTGAGAAAAGATGCTTTTGAAATGAGCGATGACGACAAAATCGAAGCCATCGAATCAGACTTCAAAAAAATAATGTTGACACTCGGGCTGGATTTGAACGATGACAGTCTGAAAGGTACACCCAAACGGGTGGCCAAAATGTTTGTGAAAGAAATCTTCAAAGGCATCAAACCCGACAATATGCCCAAGATGTCCACTTTTGACAACAAATACAAATACAACCAAATGTTGGTGGAAAAGGACATCACCGTATATTCAACCTGCGAACACCATTTTCTGCCGATTGTTGGCAAAGCGCATATCGGATATATCTCCAACGGCAGGGTCCTCGGTTTGTCCAAAATGAACCGGATTGTGGATTATTTTGCGAAAAGACCGCAGGTGCAGGAACGGTTGACCATGCAAATCGTGAAAGCCATGCAGGAAGCTTTGGGAACCCAAGATGTGGCCTGTGTGATTGACGCCAAACATTTGTGTGTAAATTCCAGAGGAATCCGCGACATCGACAGCAGTACCGTGACCGCCGAATTGGGCGGCGTTTTCAGCACCGACCCGACCACGAGAAGGGAATTCCTGCATTACATTGGCGTGAGAACGAAGTTTAATGTGTAAGCCTCCCCCAACCCCTCCAAAGAAGGGGAGTTCAAAAATTTAGATTTTAAAATGAGATTCTGACATAATGAAAATAGTTGTAGATATAACAAGAGAAGATTATGCTGATTTTTCCAAATTTCATTTTATGAAAACCGGTTTTAGAAAGACTATTGTTTTTTATATGTTTTTATTAGTTGTCTGCCTATTTATTATAAACTTAAATGAGTTTGGTTGGACTAAAACTATAATTTTTTCTTTAATATATTTTATAATAGTTTACTTTGGAGTAAATAGGTGGATAAATAGATTAAAAAAAATACCATTGGAAGATGGAAGCATTTTAGGGGAAACTGAATATGAATTTCTGGATGACGGAATTATTTACAATAAGCATAATTCAGAAGGCAAAGTAAATTGGTCAATTATAAAAAGTTTCGAATCTAATAAAAATGCTTATTTCCTCTATATTGACACACTTGTTGCATTTGTCATTCCCAAAAGACATTTCAATAATGTTGCAGAGATGATTGCTTTTCAAAGCTTAATTAATAGAAATATTCAAAAATAATTAACCCAAAATGATAAAACCCCACAACTTAAAAGTACACAATTCCCTAAGCGGCGAGAAAGAAACATTTGTTCCGATTCACAAAGATTCAGTTGGAATGTATGTCTGCGGGCCAACTGTTTACAGCAATGTGCATTTGGGAAATGTCCGTACTTTTTTGTCATTTGATATGATTTATCGATATCTGTTGCACTTGGGCTACAATGTCCGTTATGTCCGAAACATCACCGATGCCGGACACCTGACCGACGACGGAGATGTGGACAATGATCGCTTTGTGAAGCAATCCCGTTTGGAAAAATTGGAACCGATGGAAATCGTTCAGAAATACACCGTCGATTTTCACAAAGTACTCGAAACTTTCAACGCTCTACCACCTACCATTGAACCCACAGCGACCGGACATATCGTGGAACAAATCGAACTGACCCAAAAATTAATTGAACTCGGATTGGCCTATGAAATCAACGGTTCGGTTTATTTTGATGTGGAAGCATACAACCAAAAAGGACTGAATTACGGCGAACTGAGCCGGAGAAACATTGAAGACCTCATCAACAATACCCGCGACTTGGACGGTCAGGATGAAAAACGAAATCCAGTTGATTTTGCACTGTGGAAAAACGCTTCTCCCGCTCATATCATGCGTTGGAATTCGCCTTGGGGTGCTGGATTCCCTGGTTGGCATTTGGAGTGTACTGTCATGAGTACCAAATATTTGGGCGAAACTTTTGACATCCACGGTGGTGGTATGGATTTGAAATTTCCGCACCACGAATGCGAAATCGCACAAGCCAAAGGAGCAACCGGAAGTCAGCCCGTCAAATACTGGTTGCATGCCAACATGCTGACAATGAACGGACAAAGGATGAGCAAATCGACCGGAAATTATATTTTGCCAATGCAGTTGCTAAGCGGTGAAAATGATTTTTTCGAAAAACCTTTTGCGCCTTCTGTGGTCAGATTTTGCTTTTTGCAGGCACATTACAGAAGCGTTTTGGATATTTCCAACGATGCCATGCTGGCCAGTGAAAAAGGACTCAACCGTTTGATGGACGGCTTCAAAAATTTAGATTTGATTCAAGCTTCCTCACAGTCCACCTTTGATGTAAATGAATGGCTGACAAATTGTTATGCCGCCATGGATGATGATTTCAATACCCCGATTATGATTTCACATTTGTTTGAGGCGGTACGAATAATCAATGCTGCGAAAGACGGTACCGAAAAATTGACGGCAGACGATATTCAGACTTTGAAAACAAGCATCCGTGCATTTGTTTTTGATGTGATGGGATTGAAATCGAATGCAGAGTCCGAAGTAAATTCCTCTAAACTCGATGGAGTGATGCAACTGCTGATTAGAATTAGGAACAAAGCGAGGGCCGATAAAAACTGGGCTTTGTCCGATCAAATCAGGGATGAATTGAGCGAGGTCGGTATTCATTTGAAAGATGGAAAAGACGGCACGGAATACAATGTAAATTAATTTTCAATAAACAATAAGGATTCATTTCTTTTTGAGTAATTTTATGACAAAATAAGCAATAATGAAAACCATACTTGTCCCCATAGATTCTAACAAAGAAGGTGATTTGGTCGCCAACAAGGCCATTGAAATTGCGGAGGCTTTCGAATCAAAAGTTCATTTGGTGCATGTGACTTCGGTTGATAAAAACAAGAAGGACAATGATTTTGAGATAGAATACATTTCGACCGACAATCTTTCAAAATTTGAAAAAGAGATGGATATTCTCAATTCTTTCAAATCGAGATTTACCAATGCGGGTTTACTCTGCGAGGTGCATTTACTCAGAGGAAAAGCTTATACTCAAATCCTGAAACTCGCCGATAAAATTCACGCAGATTTGATTATTCTCGGATTGATCAATCACAGTGCTTTGTACAAGGTTTTTATAGGCAGCGTTTCCAATGAGGTGATCAAGGGAACCAAAACGCCGATACTGTTGGTGCCGCCTAAGAAGTGATTTTTAAAAAGTTTAGGTCCTGTTTTCTGATTTTTTAACCGGTTCAACCGCCAACCGACTGTTTCTGTATCCGTACAGGAAATAAATCAGAATTCCTAAAGCCATCCACAGTACAAACCATTTCCAACTGACCATCGGGATTTCTACCATCAGATAAGAACAAGTCAGCACGCCCATTATCGGGATAAGCGAGTAGTTTTTGATAAATGTAATGACAGCAGTTGCCAATGCAAAAATCAGAAATACAATGAACAAAACTTCTTCTGTGTTGTCAAAGTTAAATTCAATAAACGCAGCCATCACTCTTTCTTCGAAAATCAAAACAAAACCTATGTAAAGTAAAATCACTATCCACTTTCCGTTGATATAAGGCAGACTGAATTTTCCGGATTCTTTTTCTTTGGGCGGTAAAAACAAAACCCCACCGGAGACCAAAATAAACGCAAACAAAGTTCCAATGCTCGTCAAATCCGTAACCAAATCACTTTCTATAAACAAGGCACCAATTCCCACAATCACACCGGTGACAATGGTTGCAAAAGAAGGCGTTTTGTATTTGGGATGAATTTTCTGAAATTTCTTTGGCAACAATCCGTCGCGGCTCATGCTCATCCAGATTCTCGGTTGTCCGATTTGGAATACCAGCAAAACCGTTGTGGTGGCAACTACCGCACTGATGGAAACGATGGTTTCTATCCAAGGCGCGCGTTTTTCAAACACAAATGCCAGCGGGTCGGTGACATTTTTGAAGTTGAAATAATGCTCAATGCCCGTCAGTGTCAAAGCGATGAGAATGTACAAACCGGTACAAATTAGCAACGAATAAATCATTCCCCTTGGCATATCTCGTTGTGGGTCTTTGGTTTCCTCGGCCATCGTTGAAATGGCGTCAAATCCAATGTAAGCAT
>JAQVKJ010000138.1 GCA_028694715.1 Weeksellaceae bacterium
CGTATTTTTTTCCTTCTTCTTTCAGAATTTTGATTCTTCTGTACACCTTATTTTGATTGTCAATTCTGCGATGGTCATATCACCGCTTTCGTACAGAATCACAGCAGCGGCATCTTTTTCATAGGGAACTTCATTGTAATCAAATTCCTCCTGAGAGACATTGCCCCATTTGGTTTTAGGGTTAAGTTGAGCAAATGCGGTTGAACAGCCCAAAAATACAAACAATAAAACGAGTTGTTTCATGACTTTCTCTATAATAATAAGTTGTTGGCTTCTGATTTATGATTTTTTCAGCAAAAGTGATTTATTGGATTCCAAAATGATTTTGTCAAAAAATGATTTGATTTCTTTGTATTTGTTTTGGATGGTGGGTTTTGCCAAGTAAAATTCCACATGGAGAACCAATTTGCCGTTTCTGACTTCGGCCGACTGACTGTACCCCATGTCCTTGTATGAAGCGGTGGATTGCGAATCATAACCGGCAGGGATTTCAGCATTGTAACCCTCAGGAATGTCCACAACTACGCTCACTTTGTAATGAAAGGGAAAATCGAATTCCAGTGCTCGTTCTCTGCTGAATTCATTCATGGAATAGTAAGACAGCAAGTTTTTGAGCGGGTTTCGTACGGCAATAAAATTCGCATTTGTGAAATCAACGGTTTTGGCTTGAATCCTTTCGAGCTGCCCTTGGTCTTCTTCTTTGGTTTGAACATTTAATTCATCGGTTCTCAAATCCACTGCGTCCAAAATCGGGTTGTAAGGACGGATGCCTTGTGGAATTGTTCTGTTGATTTGTTTGAAATACCCGTTCCTTTTTTCGGTTCTGGTCTGCACAAAGTGTTGGTCTTTGACGGCGTAATTCATCACTGTTTGATTGGTTGAAATCGGTGAAATCAATTCGACGAACAATTCGTTTTTTCCGTCAACAATCAAACCCATATAATTGAAGTTTTTAATTGCAGCATAACCCAAATCAAAAGTCATGTCTGATGCATCGATAAAGAGTTTTTCGCCATTTGAAGTGGTCACCAAATTGATCAGTGAATCGAATTGACCGAGATACGGATAATTGCCCACGGGTTTCCCGTTGTCTCGTGTACTCAGAAGGATGATATCTGTCTTGAATCCTTTGCCATTGAGAATCGAATGGAGCAATAGGTTTAAGTCGGCAGAATTTCCGGTTTTGGTATTGACTACCTCACGGTTTGTTTTTCTGGGTTGTATGCCGTAATAATTGTTCCATTTGTAATTGGCTTTGAAATGATTGTAAATATTTTGTAAAGTTTCAAGCTCGGTTTTTCCGTCGGCTATTCCGGAAGCGATTTCTTTTCCTACGCCTGGGTTGATGTACTTGATATATTCGCTATAGGCTTGACTATTCATCTCTTTCCAAGAAGTGCTGACGGTTTCATAAGTAGAACTATGGCTCATTGCGTCACCATCAAAATTCAAATATCCTTTCAACTGAAGAGCAACTCTTTCAGAAGCATCGACGGGATTATAAACAAATTTGAGTTTGTTGTAACTTGGAACATTCTTCAGCTCCCATTTATCAATGCCGCTTTTTTTGTATCGTTCAGACAGTTTTACGGCTTGTTCGCCTATGGCAAGAGAGACAAAGTCCAGAGCGCCTGAACGGTTGTCAATGTCATACATGCTGTACAAGGTTGGATATTTGTGTTGAAAACGCCAAGCATCGATGTAATTGATTCCTTTGTCTTCAATTTTGTATTCGAATTCTATGATGGAACCGACTTTGACATTCGGGAATGTGAATTTCCTTGTGCTCCAGAATTCGTTCTGCTGTGTGTCAAAGTATGCGTCCTTGCCCACCTCCGATAGGACCGGATTACCACTCTCGAAATTGATGGTTTGTGCTTTGATTGAAAGTATCTTTTCCTGATTTTTGTATGAATAATATTTGATTTCCTGATTGGCGGCCTCAATACCGTTTTCATTCAAAATTTTGATTCTCCTGTACAGGGTTGTTTCGTAGGAACCCCACTGAATCCGCGTCAAACCGGTTTCATACAAAATGACGGCACCGGCGTCCTTTTCAAAATCTACTTGTGTATAATTGATTTCTTCCTGAGAAACCTGTCCCCATTTGGTTTTTGGATTGATTTGACCGAATGTTGAAATCGCACTCAGCACAACGGCCAGAAGTATAAAATTTTTCATTGGGATGACTTAAAAGAGTGATTTAATTTTTTTCTTGATTTTTTGTTTTCTATGGTATTTTTTTTGAAATTTTTCGGTGTAATCCCACAGCAATTGAAATAAATTTTCAGGATTTTCACCCGAAATTTGGGCATACTCATCTGCCATGATGCGAACCATGTCCTTTTTGGGTGTGAGCCGCGACAAATTTTTCATTCTTAACCTGGCGTTCATGCTGTCGTGGAATTTCATCCGATTCAAATCTACTAAAAAAAAATCATATAGGACTTCTGACTCTCTTTTTATCAGCGTATTGCCTGGTGAATGGTCTTTGAATTCGATTCCCGCTTCATGCATCCGGTAGCAGAAACGGGTGAATTGCCGCAAAATGTTTTCATGGTCGGGGTAATTCGGGATTTCAACCAATTCTCTGTAGGTCAGATGGTATTCCTGATGAATGCTGGCATAATAACTTTTCTGAAAGCCAAATGCATTATAGTTTTCCTGAAAAGCCACTGGCGTTGGCGTACCTATGCCTTTTTCCAGGAGAATGTTGGCAAACTCAAAAGACCTTCTGGCTTTGGATTTTCTGAAATATTTGTAAACGAACTGATTAAGTTTATTGGGAATTTTAAAAGACTTCACATTGATGGTTTGCCCACCGATTTCAAATAATTTGATGTGATTTCTTTCACCTACAATAAAATCGGTACCCGAATTTTCAAATTGCTGGAATACAGTTTGGATTTCTTGTTGGCGAGGTTTGAATGCTGGATTAACTTCAAAAATCATTTAGCAGATTTTGGCAAAAATAATAAGTATTTTAGAGCGAACAACCTAAAAATGGAATATTTGAACCAATACGGAAAGAATCGTCTGGTTTTGTATTGATTTATACTTCAGCGTGTTTTTGTCCTTGAATTTCTTTAGTGTTCATTATTTTAATTACTTTGCGGAGGATTAACATAAAGTAGATGAGATTACTTCAAATAACTGCTTCAACGGTTTGGAGAGGGCACGAACAAAAGATTATTTATCTGTACGAGGCTTTTGAAGAGAAAAAATATTTTGAAGAACAATATATCGTATGCCCTTTCAATACACCGGTACATGAAGTTGCCGAGGAAAAAAACATGAAGGTAATCGGCTTTGATTACAAAGGAGAGTACGACTTCAGATTTGCTAAAGAGCTGGCCAAAATCGTCAGAGAAAAACAAATTGATGTAGTATTTATACATAGCAGTAAAGCCCATACATTGGCTGTTTTGTCCCATTTACTCTTTGGCTTGAATGCTCCCTTGGTGCTTTGCAGAACGCTGATTAGGAGAGTGGATTCCAATTTCTTCAGAAAATGGAAATACAACTACAAAGGCATCAAAAAAATCATTTGCGTCTCAAATCCAGTGGTTCATGTTTTGAAATATGCCGTTAAGGACCACAGCAAAATGTGTGTGGTGGGGAGTGTAACGGACATACATAAGTTTAATAAAACGGTAAAAACAGGTATGCTGCACAGAGAATTCAATATACCTCAGCATTATAAAATCATTGGAAACATAGCTGAATTTACAGGTTTTAAAGATCACAGAACTTGGATAAATACAGTTGAAATTCTCGTAAAAGAAAGAAAATTGCAGGCCGCTTTTATTTTGGTCGGACAAGGAGAATTAGAAGGAGAAATCCGTCAGCTTGCAAGAGAAAAGGGATTGGAAGAGCACATTATTTTTGCAGGATTCAGAAAAGATGTTCCCGAAATTTTACCCGAGTTTGATTTGTTTTTATTTACTTCCAACAACGAACCCACCGGAGGCGTGCTATTAGAATCATATGCTTGCCGAGTTCCGATTGTTGCGGCCAAAGCCGGGGGGATACCCGAAGTTATCGTTGAAAATGAAACCGGTTTGTTGGCCGAAGTCGGAAATCCGAGAGATTTTGCAGAGAAAGTTGAGTATCTGCTTGACAACAAAGAATTGCAAAAGAAATTCACCGATAACGGATATCAATTCTTGGCGGAGAATTTTACCAAAGATGTCATTGCACAAAAAATGTTTGAGGAACTGAGAGAAGTGGCGCTCAGTCAGAAATAGGCAACAACATCAATTTCCCCAAATCCTGATTCAAATGCTCGATGGTCAAGCTGCGGTTTCCTCCCCATGGGAAAAATGTCAATTCGCCAAAATAAATTTTGCCGCCGATTGAGTACAAATCAACTCTGAGAAAAATGAAACCGGTCGAGAGTTTTTGAGCCAATTCAATCATCTTATCGAGCGTATCGGGTTTGGGTATGTCCTTTGTAAGGAAATCGCTGTTGTTCTCATCCGGTAATATTTTTTCCCAACTGGTGGTATAATAAGCATTTCTGAATTTCCCCGAGTCAAATGTTTTCACCCAAACACATTCAGGCTTGCCGTGTATGCAGTAAAATTTATAGTCAATAATATAATCGTGTTCTGGCTGCTCCAAATATTTTACTGCAATTATCCTTGGTTTAATGTTTTTGTATATTCGTTCTCGGTATTTGTTAAAATAATTCATCGACAAATACTTATTCACTTTCGATTTAACATTTTCAGAATTCATGTCCGATTTGTCTTCAACAATTACATTGTATCCTGAACCGTGAGTGAGCTGTAATACAAATTTGTCTGGCAGTTGGTCGAAATCAATCAAATCAGCATCCTC
>JAQVKJ010000139.1 GCA_028694715.1 Weeksellaceae bacterium
TGTATGCACAAGATGTTTTGATCCCCTACAAAAAAGACGGTCAATTCGGAATGGTCAATCAAAAAGGTGAAATGGTGGTGAAACCAGAATTTGACGGACTTTATTGGTTGACTGGAAAATATTTTATTTCAACGCTCAAAAATCAAGAACAGGATTTGCACGGACTGTTCTACAAAGACAAAGAACTGATAAAACCTCAGCCAAGCTTAATTTACAGAGTAATTCCAGAGACCATGATTCTGGGTGTTTTGAAAGATGAAAATGCCAAAGTTTATTTCGTTTTGTATGATTACAATGGACAACGGGTGGAATCTGCAAATTATAACAGAATTGAGCTTATTGCTACTGCAGGAAGCAGTGGGAGAGATGAATCCAAACCAAGATTTGCTCTTTTGTATGCCGAAGATCTTGAACAACGCCCCGGACTTTTTATTTATGACAGCGACGAAAGAAAAATCAAAGAATGGTTCTTCCAATCTGTAAATGATTTTAAAATACTTGAGAAAACCAAGAACAATGACACCTATTACTTGAGTTATACAGACATTGATAATCAAGCACAGCGGAAAACCATCAAAATCACCAAAGATTATTTCTTTATGGAAGATTTGGTAGGAGAAGTTCCTGAACCTAAGGTCGTAGGCGTAGAAAATAAACCTGTGGTCAAAAGTAGGACAGCCGAACCCAAAAAGAACATTAAAAAATCACTGTACAAAGAAGAAAACGGGATTTTGATTTTTCAAAATGATGATGGAACCAATGAAATTCATTTGGACAAGGAAATAGAACCGATTTTCAAATACACAAAAATCAAAAATCAGATAGGGAACTTAATCTATAAAAACGGTCACAAGTACGGCTGGATCAGTGATGGCAAAACCACACCAGCCATTTATGATTCCCTTGCTTATTTTGGGAATGAGCTTTTTTTGGCCTGCAATAATACTGGCGGGAAATTAAAATGCGGCACATTCAATACTGAACTTCAGCAAGTCATGCCGATAGAGTACGACTCAATTTTAGGTGTAATGAATCGTTTTGAATTTGTGCCACAGAGCGGCACCAAAGACTTTAGATTACAAATGAAAAGTGGAAACATAAAAACCAATCCCAATGAAATCTCCTATTCATTGCCGGTTATTGGTAGAATTGTTGCTTATAAAAACGGAAAAGCAAGGATGATGAGAGAAGACGGAACAACTGTTTTTCCAATAGAGTTTGATGAAATTGGCAGGAATGGATTAAACATTCCGGGAGAAGTTAGAACAGACTATATTGTAACAAAAAAAGATGGAAAATATGGTTTGATATTGTCGGTTTATGATGCTGAAATAAATGAAAATCTAATGCATATCATGGAACCGGTTTTTCAGGATTTTCCTGCGTTTGCTATCAAAAATTACTACGAACAACCAGCTTTCGTACTCATCGGATTGTATGATGAAAACGGACACTTTTCTTCTTATGCCTCTGATTTTGGTGTGGTTTACGCAGATGAAAAATAAATTAACAATAAAATCGTTTCTTGAGCTTAAAAACGGTTAAATTAGCTTTAAAATTGAGTCGAAAATGAAAATCGGAATTGTTTGTTATCCTACCTACGGCGGAAGCGGAATCGTAGCAACAGAATTGGGAATGGATTTGGCCGAAAGAGGCCACCAAGTTCATTTTCTGAGTACCAGTCTGCCGGCCCGGTTGGACATTACCATGCCCAATATTTATTTTCACAAAGTGAATGTTGAAACCTATCCACTTTTTGAATTCCAACCCTATTCATTGGCATTGAGCACAATCATTGTCAATGTAGTAGAAACATACGGACTGGATTTGATTCATGTACATTATGCCATTCCGCATGCATACGCAGCCTATTTTGCCAAACAGATTCTAAAAGAAAAAGGAACGGAATTGCCCGTGATTACAACGCTACACGGCACCGATATTACGCTGGTGGGCAGCCATCCGGCCTACAGACCGGCAGTGGAATTTTCCATCAACAAATCAGACAGAGTGACTTCGGTTTCTGAAGACCTGAAAAGAGAAACCAAAGAATTTTTTAATATCACCAACGATATTGAAGTCATTCCCAATTTTATTGACAATGCACAATTTCCGGATGAAAATGAATGCGGGTGCATGGACAATTGCAGCGAAAGAAAAGAAAAAGTCGTTGTCCATGTTTCTAACTTGAGAAAAGTCAAAAGGGTGCAGGATGTGGTGAGCGTTTTTTATGAAATTCAGAAAGAAATTGACGCCCGACTGATTATCGTAGGTGAAGGCCCTGAATGGGAAAGCGTGAGCGAGCAAATCAACGAACTTGGCATCAACGACAAAGTCAAAAATCTGGGGAAAGTCAACGAATTGTATCGGGTACTGTGTTCTGCTGATTTGTTTTTGTTGCCTTCCGAAAAAGAAAGTTTTGGTTTGGCTGCACTCGAAGCAATGGCTGCGAGTGTACCGGTGGTTTCATCCAATGCGGGCGGGATTCCCGAAGTGAACATTGACGGACAGACAGGCTTCTTATTGCCGGTTGGTGATGTACAGGGAATGGCCGAAAAATCAATCCGGTTACTGAAAAATGAGCAAATGCTCAAAGAATTCAAACACAATGCAAAACAGAGAGCACTGAGTTTCGATAAAAAAAATATACTTCCGCTTTACGAACAACTTTATTTTTCTGTATTGGAAAAAATAAAACAGTGAAATCACGCAAAATCAATTGATTATAAATAAAACCTATATAAATGAATCGAATCATCACATTATTAATCTTAATCATTGGAATACAAATGATACAAGCACAAGAACCCCCGTTGATAGACAGGGAATTGTTTTTTGGAAATCCTGAAATATCTGGCGGACAGTTAAGTCCGGACGGAAAATGGATTTCATTCATGAAAGAATATGACGGAATTATGAACATTTGGGTGAAGTCATTTGACGAACCTTTTGAAAACGCACGACCATTGACCGACAGCCAACGACCATTGTACGGATATTCTTGGTCAGAAGACGGGAAATACATTCTTTATGTCAAAGATAAAGACGGAGATGAAAACATCAATATTTTTGCAGTTGACCCAATGTCAACACCTGCAAACGGCGTTCCCGAATCTCGGAATCTGACGCCCATGAACGAGGTGACTGCACAAATTTATATGGTGAGCCGCAAAGACCCCGATTTGTTGATGATTGGACTGAATGACAGAGACAAAGCATGGCATGATTTGTATTCCTTGAAAATTTCTACCGGCCAACTGAAAATGATTTATGAAAACAAAGACCGGATTACAAACTATGATTTTGATTGGAACGAAGACCTCAGAGTGCTTTATACGACCGACGAAAAAGGAAACACCAAATTTCTCTACAAAGAGGGAGATAAATTGACCCCGATTTATGAAACTTCGGTTACCGAGCAAGCTTATATTTCGAATTGGAACAAAGACAACACAAAGATTTATCTCATCAGCAACAAGGAAGATTCAGATTTGAGTTCGTTGTATGAATTAGACCCAAAAACAAAAAAAATAACCAAAACCGAAAGCGACCCCAAAGGCAAAGTGGACATTGACGGCGTGAGTATGGACAGAAATACGCACAAAATCATTTCAACTTCCTATACTGCCGATAAAACGGAATACTACTGGAAAGACAAAACATGGGAAAAAAATTATAATTTCCTGAAAAATAAATTTCCCGGCAGAGAAGTCGATTTTTCGAGTTCCACAAAAGATTATTCCAAATTTTTGATTACTGTTTGGGGAGACAAATATGCCTCTGAAACTTACTTTTTTGACACCAAAACAAAAGAATTGATCTTACAATACACGCCACGACCTGAACTGAAAAAAGTAGAGAAATACCTGGCCGAAATGCAACCGGTTCAATACAAAAGCAGCGACGGACTTGAAATTCCCGGCTATTTGACCCTACCTGTAGCAAGCAGTGGAAAAAATCTGCCTGTAGTGGTTTTGGTACACGGTGGACCAAAAGGCCCAAGGGATTATTGGGGGTTTAATTCTTATGTGCAGTTTCTGGCAAATCGTGGTTATGCCGTATTGCAACCCAATTTTCGCGCAAGCGGCGGATATGGAAAGAAATTTCTGAACGCAGGTGATTTGCAATGGGGAAAACTCATGCAGGATGATATTACATGGGGAGTTAAATATTTGATTGATAAGGGAATTGCAGACAAAAACAGGATAGCCATTATGGGCGGAAGCTATGGAGGTTATGCTACTTTGGCTGGTTTGGCTTTCACACCAGAACTGTATGCAGCAGGCGTTGACATCGTAGGTCCGAGCAATATTTTTACACTGCTTGAATCGGTTCCGGCTTATTGGGAAGCAGCAAAAGCATTTTTGTACGGGATGACCGGCGACCCCAATACCGAAGAAGGGGCAAAAAGAATCCGTGAAGCAAGCCCATTGTTCAGTGTGGACAAAATCACCAAACCGCTGTTGATTATTCAAGGAGCAAATGACCCAAGAGTAAAGCAAGCCGAATCCGATCAGATTGTAATTGCACTGCGAGACAAAGGCAAAAAAGTAAATTATTTGCTGGCCGATGACGAAGGACATGGATTTGCAAAACCAGTAAACAATATGGCAATGATTGCCGAAATTGAAAAATTCCTTTCAGAAGTGATTGGCGGTCGATATCAAAAAGACATGCCGCAGGATGTGGCCGATAGATTGAAAGAAATAACCGTGGACATCAATACTGTAACCTATACACCCGCCGAAAAAATGGAAGCAGTTTCCGTTTTGCCGAAAATCAGCAATGAATTAAAAGAAGGAACAACG
>JAQVKJ010000140.1 GCA_028694715.1 Weeksellaceae bacterium
TGGGAGGCATCCTACTTCTGGCTGTATTGTTCATCTGGTTCAGAAAAAAACGGAAAGACAAAAGTCAGCAGAAGTCAGAGAAAAAGCTGTTTGCTGAATTTAAGTCGAACATTGACAAACAGTTGGCTGAAATGAAATCGTTGGCCAACAGCCAACAAAAAATCGAATTCCTAAATCTACAGGAACACTTGCTCACCCAAATCGGTATCCGGTATGCACAAATCAATCTTTCAGATTTTACCGAAAATGCTGCTTCCGAAAAAATGAGACCGAAGTACGGAGAACTGGCCGACCAATGGAAAAAACTCATCGATGATTGCAAACAATACAAGTACGGCTTGGGGACAGATGAAACCGACCTGAATAGTGCCCATAAGGCCACAGAGGCAATCTGGAAATCATTTCAAAAATATAAACCTTAAAAATTATGTCAATTCAAACAACGGGGCATAACTTTGCAAAAAATTTAAAGTGAAAGAGTTTTTTCTGGAATTTTCATTCAAACAGATGGGTACATGTTTCGCAGTCTTGTTTGCCGTCATAGACGCGCTTGGGAGCATTCCAATTATTGTTGATATCAGAAAGAGAGTCGGGCGCATACAGTCCGAAGAAGCCACTGTGGTAGCGGGAATCATCATGATTTCATTTTTATTTTTTGGAACCAAAATACTGAATATCATTGGCATAGATGTAGAATCATTTGCTGTAGCCGGTGCTTTTGTCATTTTTATCATTGCGCTTGAAATGATTCTGGGCATACAGATTCAGAAAGGAGTTACCGCTGAATCTGCGTCCATCGTACCCATCGCTTTTCCATTGATTGCTGGCGCAGGTTCACTGACCACTGTGCTGACACTGAGAGCGGAATTTGCAGACATCAATATCATCGTGGCCATTATCCTCAACATGGTCATTGTCTATGCGATTCTGAAAAATGCAGGAAAACTCGAAAAAGTATTGGGCAAAGGCATGATGTCGGTGCTCAACAAAGTTTTCGGAGTCATACTGATGGCCATTGCCGTTAAATTGTTCGTATCCAACATCGGTGCCTTGTTTGTACAAAGTTTTTAAAAGATGAAAACCTTTATTTATATAATGATGATTTTGATTCTGGGTTCGCTGGTTTACAACCTGATTGAATTCGATTACAGCCTGGGTATGTTCGCCGAACTGAACCTCCCTTATGTCATCGGCATCGGTGCCGGTGTTTGTGGTTTGATTCTGGCCCTTATCATGCTGAAATACAATCAGCTGAAGCCGAGTTTAGACAATCAATCAAAAAAAGCATAGATTTTTCTATTGTGTTGTAACTCAACGGTTCGGAAGCGATGTAAACGAACATAATCTCGGTGGAGAAGCGGTTTTCCAGCCGATATTGATTCCTTCTGAATGCTTCTCTGATTCTTCGTTTGAGCAGATTCCTCTCGTGCGCTTTTCTGATTTTCCTTTTGGGTACACTCACCCCTACTTTGTATCCTGTCGCTGTGGTATCAAAACCATAAACCGCCGTCAAAGGGTATTTCGATAATCGTTTCCCTTCGGCAAACAATCGTTCAATCCGTTTTCTACTTTTTAATTTTTTATCGGTGCCGAATTTTAAATTCATATGTAGCTTTATAGCGTCCCAAATTTAATTCATTCTGCAATATGAGAAAGAATGATTAATTTTGTACAAATTTAAATTTAAATAAAATGTATCCCGAAGAAATTGTAATGCCGTTGAAGCACGAACTTACCTCCAACGGTTTTGAGGAATTGACCACCAAGGAAATGGTAGATGAAGCGATGAAACGAAGCGGTACTACATTGGTCATGATAAACAGTGTATGCGGTTGCGCAGCAAGGGCCGCACGACCCGGTGTTCTGCTGTCACTTGAAGGAAACAAGGTACCTGATCATTTGGTTACCGTTTTTGCAGGTTTTGACTTTGAATCAACTGAAAGAGTCAGAGAGTTTCTGCAGCCGTTCCCGCCAAGCTCGCCATCAGTTGCGCTCTTCAAAGACGGCGAACTGGTGCACATGCTGGAAAGATATCATATAGAAGGTCATCGTGCCGAAGCCATAGCAGACAACCTGAAGCAGGCTTATCAGGAATTTGTATAAAGTCACATCAACAGATTGTAAACACAAAAAAAGAAAAGCCCTTTGAAAAATCAAATAAAAGGGCTTTTCTTTTTTTGTCGTAATTTTATCAAAAATTTGGCATGAAAAAAACACTGGGACTAATGCTACTTTTGGGCATTGCCACACAATGCTTTGCACAAACCCACGATCCTTATCATCAGTCGTTGGTAAACAAAGTGAATCAAAACAACATCATTCAATGTCTGACTGAGTTTGAAGGATTCGGAATTAAAACGCTGGGTTCACAAGCCGAAGAAAATACACTGAACTGGTTAATCTCCCATTACCAATCCTGGGGTTATGAGGACATTGAAACCCATCAGGTCAACGCATACGGTGAAACCGGCTACAATCTCATTGTTACCAAAACCGGAACGGTTTACCCGGAAACATTCATCATCATTGATGCACACTATGACACCATCAACGGACCCGGCACCAATGACAACGGAAGTGGTACAGCAGTACTGCTTGAAATTGCCAGAATCCTCGCCGATACCGATACCGAATACTCAGTGAAGTTCATCCATTTTACAGCCGAAGAATGGGGCCTAATCGGCAGCCAACAGTATGTGAATGAAATAGTGATACCTCAGAATCTTGACTTGAAATTGGTTTTCAATATTGACGAAGTCGGTGGTGTAGCAGGCATGAACAACGACACCATCGTTTGTGAAAAAGACATGTCCGCACCCAATGGCAACAACGCAGCATCCGAACAAAGAACGCAGGAACTGGCCGTTTGTATGCAACTTTATTCAAATCTGGATACCTTTATCAGCTTTGCCTATGGTTCGGATTATGTCCCATTTCAGGAAGCGGGTTATGTCATCACCGGATTGTATGAATTCAACGAATCAGATTTTCCGCACACTCCATACGACACTATAGAAAACATGGACCCCGAATATGAGTATCAAGTCACCAAAGGTTCACTGGGTGCACTTGCTTTTTTTGCAAAAGCTTATGGTGAACTAAATACAGACGAGCAAGAAAGTTTGCAATACACCGTTTATCCGAATCCTGCAGACGAATTTATTATACTCCCTCCGAGAAAATCAGGCGAGAAAATGCAAGTCCAGCTTTTTGATTCAACCGGTAAATTGGTACGGCAGTCTGTTCAAAAACCGGCACAGGAATTGAAAATTGTCACAACAAACCTTCAGCAAGGAATTTATTTTTTGAAAATTGGGGACAAAACACATAAAGTCATCGTTCAACACAAATAGTTCATCGTGTTTACAGGAATCATAGAAAGCATCGGACAAGTTAAAAGAATTGAACCTAAGGATTCAAATCTTAACATTTGGATTGATTGCAATTTTACAAACGAACTGAAAATAGACCAAAGCATTGCCCACAACGGCGTTTGCCTGACCGTCACCGAAATTTCGGGAGATGAATATTGTGTAACTGTAATCGAGGAAACCATCAAGCGCACCAATTTGAGCGAACTCAAACCCGGTAGTCTTGTCAACTTGGAACGATGCATGCGGATGAACGACCGTTTAGACGGCCACCTAGTGCAGGGGCATATTGACCAGACAGCTGTACTCACTGCCATAGAGGACCGAAACGGAAGCCGCATACTGTACTTTGAATATGACGAAGCAGCCACCGGCAATGTGACGGTTGAAAAGGGTTCGGTTTGTGTAAACGGAATTAGCCTGACCGTAGTTGATTCGATGCCGGGAAAATTCTCGGTTGCCATCATTCCATACACCTTAGAACTCACCAATCTCAAAGATTTGAAACCAAATGACAGGGTCAATATCGAGTTCGACATCATCGGAAAATACATCAAAAGACTCATGAAATCATAGCCCATGTTCAGCCACATCAAGTTATCACAGAAAATTTTCCTTGCCCAGTTTTTGGTCATACTGTTGACGGCTGTTTCCATTTTCTTGGTCACCTTGATTAACTACAGAAAACACAGTCTGAATGTGGCAGAAGAAAATCTGAAGAACAAAGAAAGAGAGGTGCTCGCCTCCATCGATTATGAACTGGACAAAGTACCCGAAAGAGCCAGCAAGGACAATATTTTTAGCCTGCTCCAGAATTCCATTCTCGGTATCTCTGATGTTCACAAGACCGAAATAAATGTTTTTGACACCCGTGGCAACTTGATTATCTCCACCGAAACCATTGAACCGATAGAAAGGGTAATACCCAAACAGGTATTAGACAGTCTTTCAAGAAATCTGGAATTCCTGAAAATCCTTATCAAAACCCGCGAAGGTAAACAAATTCTTACCACTTATCGCTACCTGAATGACATTCAGGGACATCCGATTGCCATCGTCAATATCCCTTACAAACCTGATGATACCTTGCTGAAAAACAATATGTTGAAACTCCTTAACCGTTATGCAGGGGTAATGTTTTCTGTACTCATCATTGGTGGATTTCTTTCTTGGTTCATGGCAAAAAAAATCACAAAAAAAATTAATCTCATCGCTGCTAAAATCAAACAAACCGATGTGGTCATCCACAACAAACCTATTGATTATGAACAAAATGACGAATTCAAACCCATCATGGATTCTTACAATGAAATGCTCGAAAAACTCAATCACCAATCAAATTTGCTTGCACTGACCGAAAGGGAAGATGCCTGGCGGGAAATGGCGAAACAAGTGGCGCATGAAATCAAAAACCCACTAACACCCATGCGTATG
>JAQVKJ010000141.1 GCA_028694715.1 Weeksellaceae bacterium
TTTTGTCGAGAAAATTAATTTAAATCTCAGCAGGTCTTATTGTCTGAGTATGTCTGAATTTGTGGTGGAATTTTTTTTCAAAAAGTAGTTTGATTGTTTATCTTTGCAAGAATCAAACCCAATAAATATGCACACTGTACTGCCTTTTAAACTTTTATCAATGCTGAGTTTTATGTGCTTCATCTCGTCGTGTAATACAACTCAAAAAATTGATAATGAATTACTTTTGAGTGTTGATATGGAAATGGCAACCCGTGGAAATTCATCCAAAATTCATTATGAAAAAAATCAAATCACCAAAGAAAACAAGCAGCTCAGTGAAGTAGCAGGGGAGAAGATTCGACAAAGAATTTCATCAGAATGGGATGAAATCAACCGACTGGTTTCAAAACTTAATTTGGCTGAATTCGAAAATTGGGAAGCACCGACCCAAAAAAGATTTTATGACGGCGCAAGAGGCACAACCATCAAATTGAATTTTGCAGACAAAACATTGTCTTCACAAACTTTTGACGAAGGAGAACCACCAGCAGAACTCAGTGAATTGTATGATTATCTGGTGTCTGTTCTGAACCAATAATCATCCTCATCTTCCGTTGATTCGCCGTATTTTTCTTCCAGTGATTTTCTTTCTGATTCAGGAAGGGTTTCCTTGTATTTTTCCCATAACCACTTTTCGCGTGAATCCGGTTCGCTTCTTTCTTCCCAAGAGTATTTTTTCTCACTCGGACCATATTTTCTGGTCAAAAAAGCAAACAACAAACCGACCAACGCACCAGACAAATGACTTTCCCAAGAAATCGGATTGCTGTCCTCTCGGTAGAAATGCGGCATCAACTCTTCTGGGATAACCCCCCAGACCATTCCGCCATAAAGAAACACCACAATCAGAGAAACCGCTATCAGATTTCTCGATTTTTTTATGACACCACTAAAAAAAACATAAGAAGCCAGCATATACACCAGACCACTTGCACCGATATGACAGCCTGTCGGATAGCCAAATATCAAATTGCCTCCCAGCCAGACAAGCAGTCCGGTGAGAAGCCAACCGAAAATGATGACAAAATAAGCGGTCCGTTGATAAAACAATACCGCAAAAAAACTAAGAACCGACAGTGGAACCGAATTGTTGATGATGTGTTTCCAACCCGAATGAAACATGGGTGAGAATATGATTCCTCTCAACCCTACAAAATTCCTCGGCACTATGCCGTAGCAGTTGTACTTCCCCAATCCACCCAGTTGTAGTAAAAAAGTACCCCAAATCAGGAACATAAGCAACAGCGGAACGACCCAGGTGTTTTTGGGAAGAGGATATTTCATACGATAAATTTCAACCCAAAAATCACAAATCATTCCAGCCGTACAAAACTGACAAAATTGCTGCATTCAAAACAATCGTTTGATTATTGCCTTGTAAAAATCGATGGTTGAATAGGTTCTGGGACATGATTTTGAGATTTTGTACTGAATGTCCAGATGTCGTTTCACCTCACCGTATGCCCGCCACAAACTGAATTTCTCATCATAAATGTGAGTGGGTTCAGAATTTGCTCCGTTGATTTCCAGAATGATGAATTTTCCTATTTTCAACTCTTCCATGCTGGCGGCTTTTATGTCCATCCTGCCGTAATTGAAACCAGTTATGTTGTTGGCCACCCTCTGGACAGCACGAAGCAATTCGTCGGTGATCAAATCCGAAGCATCAAAAAAACGGGTGCCGCGGTTGTGATTGCCAATGGGCTCCAAAAGAATTTCCCTGCCTTCAGGTTGAATGAATTCCCATTCGTCTCTGAATTTTTTTGATAAATAAGCCAGCCTGTCAGCTGCCCTTGGGTGAGAAAGTACAAAATCCTTTATACTTGATTTGCCGTCTGCTCTGAATCTTAGAAATTCCTTACCGGTAATCGATAAAATCGCTGCTTTGCCTTGGTACCTTGCATAAAAAATCCCGAATTCCAGCGGCAACTGCACAAATTCCTGAACAATCAGATTTTCGGTCAACGCATAATTGTGCCAATCTGATTTGTTGTTGATTAACTCAACATTCACACCCCGCTCGCCAAAATCCGGTTTGACAATGAAAGGAAATTCAGGTAGGGTTTTTAAATCGTCTTTGTGTTTGAGAAAAATAAATTTGGTTTTGAATTCTTCGGGCAACTGACCGAGAATTTTTGATTTTGAATAATCCAGAAATCCACCAAATTCAATTCCCGGATTCACCCGGCAGAAATAACTCAATGAGCCCGCACTGACCGACCGCCACAGCCAGTAGGGAACAAAGGGAGCATAAAATAGTTTGTAAGGCCAGTATTCGTATGCTGTGATTTTTCTTTTCATTTGAATTTTTGCTGTCTTCCATGCTTGTCAGACAAAAATAGGGATTTCGGTGTTCTGAGCATCGATAAATTTGGAGCAATACAGCAGCTGGATTAAATATATCCCATTTATAAAGGTGGATTAATTTCTTATCGGTAGATTTTATAGAATCAATTTGAATGAATAAAATTACTACTTCCCGATACAAAATTTCCCGAAAATAGTTCCCAAAATATCTTGGTCCACATCGATCTGCCCGGTGATGGAACCGATGTGCCGGAGCGTGTCCCTCAGATGAAAGGCCAATAAATCACCGGTCAGCCCTGACTGCATTCCGGATTCCACATTTTCTATAGATTCCATGGCTTTGAGCAATGCCTCTTTGTGTCGGACATTGGTGATGATGACCGTGTTTTCGTCCACGCCGCTTTTGACCGATTCGACCAATTCGTTTTTGAGCCGGTCGAGATTGATGTTTTTTTTGACCGACAATCCAAAATGGTGATAATTGGGATGATTCCTTTGCAGTGATTTCATGTCCATTTCGTGGTCGTGGCCTTCTTTGTCAATTTTGCTCAACAGATTGAAAACCACTTTTTCTTGCAGCATTCCTTCGAGCTCTTTCAAGATTTCAATATCATCTTCATACAAATGAATCACAATTTTTGCTTGCGAAATTTTTTCTTTTGCTTTTTCCACACCGATGGCTTCAATCGTGTCGGTGGTTTCACGGATTCCGGCGGTGTCGATGAATCGGAATGTAATTCCGTCGATGGTCATGGTTTCCTCAATGGTGTCTCGGGTGGTTCCGGCAATATCGCTGACGATGGCTCTTTCTTCGTTGAGCAAAGCATTGAGTAAGGTTGATTTTCCGGCGTTGGGCTTTCCGATGATGGCCACAGGAACTCCGTTTTTGATGGCATTCCCATATTCAAAAGTTGTAATGAGATTTTGAATTTTAGATTTTAAATTTTGAATCAAATCTTCTAATTCCTTTCGGTTGGCGAATTCCACATCTTCGTCCGAAAAATCCAATTCCAATTCAATCAATGCAGTGAAATTGATTAATTCTTCGCGCAAATCTTTCAATTCCGAAGAAATTCCGCCGCGCATCTGGTTGAGCGCAATCCGGTGCGAAGCTCTGTTTTCGGCCGAAATCAAATCGGCCACAGCTTCTGCTTGTGACAAATCAATGCGGCCATTCAGAAAAGCGCGTTGTGTAAACTCGCCCGGTTCAGCCATACGAGCACCTTGCTGAATCAAAGCCTCAATGATTTGTTGTTGAATATAAGGTGAACCATGGCAGGAGATTTCCACCAAATCCTCGGCTGTAAAAGTTTTGGGTGCTTTAAAAACCGAGACCATGACTTCATCAATCATGTTGGAAGACTGAAGTTGGGTGTTAGAAGTTCTTTCCCCTCTGAGGAAGGTTGGGGAGGAAATAATAAATCCATAATGCACCGTATGTGATTCTGCTTCCTCTATGTTTTTTCCCTTGAAAATTTGGTTGACAATCTTGATAGCATCTTTGCCTGAAACACGGACAATGCCCAATGCGCCAATGCCTTGTGCTGTGGAAGTTGCACAGATAGTATCCTGAAAATCCATGCTCATATTTTTTCGACCAGAATTTTGTCAGCAGCTTTGTTGCTGAGTGTCAATATGTTGTTTTTGAATTTCACATTCATGCTTTTGTCAAATTCTTCGATTTCCAGAATCTCAAGCTTGGCTCCTAAATTTAGATTTTTTGAATTCAGGTATTTCAGAAACCCATCATCCGAATTGGTAACAGCCAGTATTTTGATTTTGTCTCCTTCTTGAAAACTGTTTAGTGTGCGGTAATTTTTCAACTGAATTTTTCCATCTCTGTCAGGAATGGGCGAACCGTGTGGATCTACTGTGGGATAATCGAGCATTTCGTCCATTTTATTAAAAAATTTGGGTGAATGAATGTGCTCGATTTGTTCCGCTACTTCGTGTACTTCTTCCCAACCGAAGCCCATTTTATCGACCAGAAACATTTCTGTCAGTCGGTGTTTTCGGATGACCAATAGTGCTTCTTTTTTGCCGGAAGTGGTAAGCTCAACCGGCCTGTAGGCAGTGTATTTCAGATATCCCTTTGAGGCCAGCTTTTTGAGCATACTTGTGACGGTTGGCATTTTGATGTCCAAAGCTTTGCTCAATTCATTGACGCTGACTTCACCGGTTTTCTCAGAAAGATTGAAAATGGTTTTCAGATAATTTTCTTCTGTAAATGAATTCATGGCGCTAATTTAAGCAATATTCGAGCAATAATTCAGCTATGAAAATTGAGATTTGATTCATTTACCCCATAAAAAAGCCTTCCAAAACGGAAGGCTTTCCTTTGTAAGTGAGCGGTTTTACTTTTTAATCACTCTCACGGTTTGCATTGCTTTATCAGTATATATTCTCAACGAATAAATTCCAGATTTGTATTGGCTGAAAT
>JAQVKJ010000142.1 GCA_028694715.1 Weeksellaceae bacterium
ATGGATGCAGACCAAATTGAAACCTCGGGTTATGCATTGACTTCACTGGGAGATGCAGACTTGGATGTGCTGTTGAGTGATTATAGAAATGAGTTAAAATACAGTGGGAATCTACTGACTGACAATCTAAACCTGAAACAGATTACTGAAGTGGAAGAACTTGGATTTGTCAAAGGTCGAATTGAATTTGACGGGCAGGGTACAGAAATAAATAGATTGAAAGTCACTGCAAACGGTAATCTTGTTTATTTTGATTTAATGGAAAATCGCTATCACAATGTATTGCTCAACGGGAAAATTGAGAATCAAAAATTCAATGGATTTTTGTCTATAAAAGACGAGAAAATGAATCTTGATTATACAGGTACATTTGATTTCTCCAGTCAACCATATCATTTCGATTTTGCATCCACAATCAATCATTTGGACTTAGATTATCTTGGTGTAACTGAAGATTTGCAAGCATCACTATCGGCCAAAATGGATGGAAAGTTCAGTTTCAGCAATCTTGATGATTTTCTTGGTACGCTCGAGATGTCGGATGTACAATTCAATTCAAAAAACAAAAATCTTCAACTCTCCCATGCGCATTTAATTTCATCCAATAACAACGGAACACAAAACCTGAAACTGGATGTGCCCGATTATCTGAAAGGAGAAGTTGTCGGGCGATTCAAATTGAGTCAACTCCCCGATGCACTGATGAATACTGTGGGCTCAACGGCTCTGATTACCTATACTCCTAAAGAAGTGGATTCCGGTCAGAATTTTCATTTTTATTTTGAAGTAGAGCAGGATTTATTCAGTCTGCTCAACCCCAAAATTCAGATTGCGCCCGGTACCATTGTTGACGGACAAGTCAATACGGATACCAATATACTTACTGCAGAATTGAGTTCTCACCAAATCGGTTTTGATGGTTTTATTATTCATAATCCACTTATCAACATTGATACTTCCAAAGAAGAAGAACAGATATTCGTGAGAAGTGACAGCCTGAATATCAAAGGGATGACGCTTTATCAATTCAATGCACATACTACACCGATTCAGGACTCGCTATTGGTAAAAACCAATTTCAAAATCGGCAAAGAATATCCGATTGATTTTGACCTGAAGCTCTACCAAACCATGGACGAAAACAACAATCTGATTATAGGCCCCTCGCCCTCGGTTTTCGTGATTGATGGTCATGAATGGTCGCTGAATCCCAACAATGACAAAACGACCAATCGGGCAATTATTAATTTCGATAAAAATTATTATGAACTTCAGAATCTGCTGATTGAGTCAGGAGACCAGAAGTTGCTGCTCGACGGTTATTATGCCAGTAGTACAGACTACAAACTCAATGCGGTCCTGGAGAAACTGATACTTTCTGAAATAATTCCAAGGAATTTGATAGGAGATTTAAAGATTACTGGTATTGCCGATGGAGATATCAATATATTGAGGACAAAAGACGAACTGGAACCACTGATGGAAATCAAGGTCAGTAATCTTGCATTGAATGATTATGAATTGGGCGATTTGAACATTCACGGCACATACAACACACAACAAAATGTGTTCGACTTGGAATTGTTTATCGAACAACAGCAAGTCCAAGTGCTTTATGCAAACGGATTTATAGACAATAAACCCAAAATTCCGGAAGTCAATATGGTTGCCAGTTTGGATGATTTCAATTTTAAATTTGTCGAAAGTTTTCTCTCAGCTGCCATGAGCAATTTGAGAGGGAAGGTTTCCGGAAACATGAGATTTACAGGTCCGGTCGATTCACCGGATTTTGAAGGAATGCTTGATTTGTCCAATCTGGGTTTCAAAATCGACTATCTCAACACCGATTATTCATTTGACGGTGTATATACCGTTCCGGTTTTCAAACAGAGCGGTGGACAGGGAGCCATTACACTGGATGAAATTCCGTTCAGAGATACTGCTTACGGCACAAGGGGAGAGGTGACAGGTCAAGTTTTGTTCCGTGATTTTTCTACTTGGTTTTTGAACCTCTCATTCAATACCACCAATCTGTTGGTGTTGAACACCAATGTATCTCACAATGATTTGTTTTATGGAAAAGTTTTTGGGCAAGGTGCCTTCTCAATCTTTGGGCCACCTGAGAAGCTCGATATTTCTGCCAATGCGACTGTAAATGATGGCTCGGATTTCACCATCAATACAGGTGCCACCAAAATTGAATCCGAAAGCCAACTCGTCAGATTTATACCCGAAGATGTTGAAGACGAAATCGTTGAAGGCGGCCCCAAAGGAATGAATATAGACCTGAATATCACTGCCAATCCCAGTGCTACAATTCATCTGATTTTTGACCCGGCTACAAGAGACATGGTCACTGCGAGTGGCTACACTCAGGATTTGAAATTCCATTTGGGAAGAACAGGGAGCATGACTCTGGAAGGAACTTATACCTTGGAATCCGGAAAATATGAGTTCAGACAAGTCCCATTACTGAATCGCGATTTTGAAATCAAACCCGGTAGTTATGTTAGATGGGACGGTGGCAGTCCCTTCGATGCCGATATGAACATTACCGCTAACTTTGAAAGGACGGTTTCAAATGTGGGCGAATATTTGGGAACCGGATACAGCCAGACATACAGCGTTATTTTGGGCATTGTTATTACTGAATCACTTGCAAATCCGAAAATGGATTTCACACTTAGCATTCCCAAAGGTGGAACCGATATGCAATCACTGATCAATTATAAATTTAATCTCGACCCTGACGATAAAATGATTCAGTTTGGCTCCATTTTGTTATTGGGACAATTTATGACAAGCAACAACAATGCACTGGTGGACACAGCAACTTCTACAGGTGCAGGAATAGCACTCAAACAACTCGGAGGAATCATCAATTCGCTGATTGCCAGTGGGGGAGTTATGATTGATATCGACTATGTGACCGGCTCTGAAATGAGCAATACTTCTGACCGTTTCAAAACCGATTTGCAAGTCAACCTGAGTCCCAGATGGACTTTCAATGGAGAGATTGGAGTACCGGTGGGTTCGGGCTATACCAATGAAACCACAACCGGCGAAGCCGAAGTTCAGTGGGATGTTTCAAAGAAAATGGACAAAACGCTGGTGGTGAATTTCTTTACCCGACCAACCAATTTTGGGGTTCAGAATTTTGGTGGAGTAGGTAATTTTCAAAGCTATGGCGCTGGCATTACCTACAAAACTTCTTTCAACAGATTTTCGGAAATCTTCAAAAAAGAATCAAAAACCAATCAGATTGAATCTGAGTCGGATATTGCACCACCTTCATTTTTTGAAAGAATGGAAATACAGCAGAATGAGGAAGCCGAAATGCCGGAAAAATCAATAAATGAAGAACAAAAACAGGATACGATTAAACAGAAACCTGTTTCCAAAGCAGCTGTACCAAAAAGTCATAAGAGAAACGGATTGGTGAGGTTTAAATAGTCATCTAACAGAAATTCAGCGGGTTACAGGTAATTTTTTTGAATGAAATTTAGATGATGCAGATTGTGCCCAGCTGTCAGAAATCCAATTGCCCTCGCCGTAAAGTGTGCTCCATTTGCCATGCCAGCAAAATCAAGCATTTCGTTTGTCATTGAGCTGTACAAGGCGATGGACGATTTTCTTACGATTTCAAATTCAATTGTCAATTCTGACAGTTGGAGTGCATTTGAATCTATGTTTTCAATGTATTTATCTTCATCAAATCCTGGAAGTTCAGTGGTGTCAAATCTTGAAAAACGAAATGCTCTGTAGCAATAAATTCTCTCACAATCAATCAGGTGTCTGAGTATTTCTTTTGTAGTCCATTTACCAGGGCGATATGCAAAATTTTCTTTTTCAGTAGATATTTGAGCAAACAATTCTTTGGTCAGTTCCGCACTTTTTTTGAGTTCTGCTATCAAATCATTCGATGATGTCAAATCAAAGTAATAGTGACAATACTCTGGTGCGTTTTGGTAAATAGATTTGTCAGCCATTGTTTTTTGTTTGTCCTGTGGATAAGAATTTTTTGTAAAAGTAAATATAATGAAAGTTCATTTCATCAAAAAAAATCCTGTGGTAGGACATGGTTTTTGTTTGAATAAACCAATGGCTATGTCAGAATTTGTGATTAATGAAAATGAGCAAGCACATATTTTTCTGCGTCCATAGCAGCCATACAACCTGAGCCAGCTGCCGTAACCGCTTGACGATAGATGCTGTCCTGAACATCTCCTGCAGCAAAAACGCCTGGCAAATTGGTTTTTGTAGTTTTACCTTTGGTAATCAGATAACCGGTTTCATCCATGTCCAGTTGACCCTGAAAAATGTCTGTATTGGGTTTGTGTCCGATGGCGATGAAAACGCCGTCCACTTCCAATGCTGATTTTTCTTTCGTTTGATTATTGATGATATGGGCTTTCTCAACCACTTGTTGTCCGCTCATCCCAATCAGTTCGTGGTAAAACATCACTTCAATTTTAGAATTCTTGAGCACCCTTTCCTGCATGACCTTTGAGGCGCGCATTTCACCTTTTCTCACCAGCAAATATACTTTTGAACAGATATTGGAGAGATAAGTGGCTTCTTCGGCAGCAGTATCTCCACCACCAACGACAACAACTTGACGGTTTTTGTAAAAAAAGCCATCGCAGGTGGCACAGGCCGAAACGCCACTGCCGAGGTATTTTTCTTCATCTTCCAGACCCAGATATTTTGCACTTACTCCTGTGGCGATAATCAGCGTGCGGGTTTTGATTTCCTTGCCAGAGCCGGTTATTAAGATGTGAATTT
>JAQVKJ010000143.1 GCA_028694715.1 Weeksellaceae bacterium
AAGAAGGCCGGTTGATGGCATTTTCTTGTCCGCAATTCGGGCAAAACCTTTCCTTTACGAAATGTCCGCAATTGAGACAGTTTTTTTCTTTGCGCAAAGGAAGCCGAGACATGGTTCAAAGATTTAATTCCAAAATTAAAGGAAAAATACCAAACCTTCAATATTATTTTGATGGATTACTTTGCTCAAAGGCTTTGATTTTTTTGTGAACAAACCAGGTGAAAAACGGAATGACCGCATAGAGCAAAACCAGTGCAAACTCTTTGTTGTTCCATTGATAATAGGCCCTGACGCGGAATGCGAGATAAATGTATGCCATAAAGAAAATTCCGTGCAGCATCCCAAAAGGACTGATGAGGGAATCGTCTCCGAATCCGTATTTCATGGGCATTGCGATTAAGAAAAGCAGCACGCAGCCGACGATTTCCAAGATGCAAACAATGTCAAAAATTTTATTCTGTATTTTCTGATTCATCTTCAATTAATTTCGGCCAAAGATAGACGGACTGAATTGAATGGGCAAACCTCTGGGATGAAAACCCTAAGTCGGGCAAAATGAAATTGATTCGATAACTTATTCACCGAAGATTTTCTTTCTGAAAATCAGCATTCCTGCACCTCCAATGGTGATGGAGGCATCGGCCACATTAAAGATATAAGAAAAGAATTCTTTGCCACCGATGAGTGGAACCCAGTCAGGCCAATCAAAGAGCGGGAAGTAAAACATATCGACCACGCATCCTTTCAGGAATCCTGAATAGCCCGAGAAATCGACTTTTGAGATACCATCATACCCCATCCAATATTCGGCTTGGTGGTTCCAGGTCAGTCCGGTGTCGAAAATCATTCCATAAAATAAGCTGTCCACCAAATTTCCGATTGCACCGGCGAAGACAAATGCGGCGACAAATTTGAAGTAATTGTTGTTGTGTTTGGGCAGGTATTTCCAGATCATCCAGCCAATCCATCCGATGAGGAAGATTCTGAGTACAGACAAGGCCATTTTTCCGGTCAGTCCGCCAAATTCTGCGCCATAGGCCATTCCGGGGTTTTCAACAAATTTAAGTTGAAACCATTCCAAGCCGAACACATTGATTCCATCATTGAGGTGGAAATGCGTTTTGATATAAAACTTTACAATCTGATCCAGTGCGAGAATCAGCAATACGGTAATCCCAATCTTCTTCAAAACCCTTGTTTATCGTTGCATATTTTTGGCTTCGATACTCAGTGTTGCGTGTGGGACCAGCTTTAGTCTTTCTTTGTCGATTAGTTTTCCGGTAACTCTGCACACTCCATAGGTTTTGTTTTCGATTCTGATCAGAGCATTTTTCAGGTCTCTTATGAACTTCTCCTGACGGGCTGCAAGTTGTGCATTTTGTTCTTTGCTCATCGTCTCAGAACCTTCTTCAAAAGCCTTGAATGTGGGCGAAGTATCATCCGTCCCATTGTCCAATCCGGCCATGAAAGTTTCTTTGATCAGTTCATAGTCTCTTTCTGCCTTGGCAAGTTTCTCCAGAATTATCTGTTTGAATTCTTCCAGTTCAGCATCATTGTATCGTGTTCTTTCGTCTGTTGCTGCCATAGTTTCAAATTTTTGAAATCGAAATTTCGGTTATTAAATCATTGATCTCTATTTCCGTTCCACCAACCGGGGCTTCCACGATGAGAATTTTGTCGGTAAGTGTTTCAGAGCAAATATAATCTTTATTTTCATTAATTGCTACTACTAATTCTTTGTCGTTTTTTACTCTCAATTCAATTCTGTCGGTCAGCTCAAATCCTTTGTCTTTACGGAGATTTTGGATTCTGTTAACCAATTCTCGTGCCATTCCTTCTGAAATCAGCTCATCGCTGAGCGTCAAATCGAGGGCAACGGTCACACTTCCGTTGGTGGCCACTGTCCAGCCGGGAATGTCCTGAATATTGATTTCAAAATCCTCTGTTTCTAATTCCACTGTTCTGTCGCCCAGGTTCAGATTGATTTTTCCTTCGGATTCGAGTCGGCTGATTTCTTGGTTGCTCAATCGGGCGGTGGCCTGCGAAATCGCCTTCATTTCACTTCCGAATTTGGGGCCGAGTATTTTGAAGTTCGGTTTGATTTTCTTGACCAACAATTCTGCTGCCTTTTCGGCCGAAAGCAATTCGATTTCTTTGACATTGACTTCCTGCATCAGCAATTCGGAAACCGACTCCAGTCGGGTTCTCATCGACTCGTTCAATACTGGGATGATGACTTTCTTCAAGGGCTGACGAACTTTGATGCCCGCGGCCTTACGCAATGACAAAATCATGCTGGTAGCAGTCTGCGCCAACTGGGTTCTTACTTCCAATTCCGGATCTATCAGGCTTTCGTTCGCCTGTGGAAAATCAGCCAAGTGTACCGATTCCGCCTGTGATTTTCCGCTGACTTCGTTCAGGTCTTTGTATAGTCTGTCCATAAAAAAAGGAGCGACCGGTGCTGAAAGCAATGCAATATTTTCGAGCACCGTATAAAGCGTCTGATATGCAGAAATCTTGTCGGTGGTATATTCTCCTTTCCAGAATCTTCTTCTGCTCAGCCTCACATGCCAGTTGCTCAGGTTGTCGATAACAAATTCCTGAATCGCCCTTGTGGCTCGGGTGGGTTCATAATCCGAATAATATTCGTCCACCTTTTTGATTAGAGTATTCAGTTCTGACAGTATCCATCGGTCGAGTTCGGTTCTTTCTTGATAAGGGACTTCTGTCTCTTTGTATTTGAATCCGTCCACATTGGCATAAAGTGCGAAGAATGAATAGGTATTGTAGAGCGTTCCAAAAAACTTCTTCTGAACTTCGTGTACGCCGCTCAAATCAAATTTCAGGTTTTCCCAAGGCTGTGCGTTTGAAATCATGTACCAACGGGTCGCATCTGGGCCATAGGTTTCCAATGTTTCAAATGGGTCCACGGCATTGCCAAGTCTTTTTGACATTTTCTGACCGTTTTTATCGAGTACCAAGCCATTTGAAACCACATTTTTATAGGTAATGCTGTCAAAAACCAAAGTACCAATGGCATGTAGTGTATAGAACCAACCTCGTGTTTGATCGACGCCTTCTGCGATAAAATCCGCTGGATATTTTGCACCCGAATCAATCCATTCTTTGTTTTCGAACGGATAATGAAATTGTGCAAAAGGCATTGCACCCGAATCAAACCAGACATCAATCAGGTCGGACTCTCTTTTCATTGGCTTTCCACTTGGTGAAACCAGGATGATTTCATCAACTATATTTTTATGTAAATCTATGATTGCGTAATTTTCGTCAGACATATCGCCAATGACGAAGCCTTCAAAAGGATTGTTTTTCATCCATCCTTTTTGGACTGATAGTTGAATTTCATTGAACAATTCCTCCACTGAACCAATGATGATTTCCTCACTCTTGTCTTCGGTTCTCCATATAGGCAAAGGAGTTCCCCAATATCTTGATCGTGACAAATTCCAGTCGTTTGCATTTTCCAACCAGTTTCCGAAACGACCCTCGCCGGTGGATTTAGGTTTCCAGTTGATCGACTTATTCAATTCGGCCATTCGTTCCCGAACCGATGTGATTTTGATGAACCATGAGTCCAAAGGATAATATAGAATCGGCTTGTCGGTTCTCCAACAATGCGGATAATTGTGTTTGAATTTTTCTACTTTGAATGCTTTGTTTGCTTCTTTTAATTGAATAGCGATTTCAACATCCACCGAACGGTCTGGTGCTTCTCCTTCGTCATAATATTCATTTTTCACATATTTTCCACCAAATCCTTCGGGCAGTTGTTTGATGAATTTTCCTTGTAAATCCACCAATGGTACGGGGTTTTGATTTTCATCCAAAACCAACATCGGCGGAACACCGTGTTCTTTGGCCACTTTGGCGTCATCCGCCCCAAAAGTCGGAGCGGTATGAACAATTCCGGTTCCGTCTTCGGTGGTCACGAAATCTCCGTCGATGACCTGAAATGCTTTGTCCGCATTTTCGTATGGCAATGCCCAAGGCAATAATTGTTCGTATTTGATTCCGACCAAATCGGAACCTTTGAAGGTTTCTATGATTCTGAAAGGAATCTTCTTATCTCCATCTTTGAAATCTTCAAAGTTGGCCTCTTCATTGGATTCAAAATAATTTTTCCCAAAAACCGAATTCAACAAAGGTTGGGCTAAAATCACTTTTTGTGGTTGGAAAGTATATTGATTAAAAGTTTCGACCAAAACATATTCGATTTTTGGACCTACGGTCAAGGCGGTATTGGAAGGCAAAGTCCAGGGGGTTGTTGTCCAGGCCAAGAAATACACATCTCCTTCTATTCCTTTTAAGAAATCTGTAGAATCTTTTATGGCTCTAAATTGTGCCACAATCGTGGTATCGGTCACATCTCGATAAGTTCCCGGCATGTTCAGTTCGTGGGAAGAAAGCCCGGTTCCGGCTTTGGGCGAATACGGCTGTATCGTGTAACCTTTGTACAACAAATCTTTGTCGTAAATCTGTTTCAGCAACCACCAAACCGACTCCATGTATTTGGGTTCGTATGTGATATATGGATCTTTCAAATCCACCCAATACCCCATTTTTTCGGTCAGCTCATTCCATACATCGGTATAGCGCATGACCGCTTCACGACAAGCTTGGTTGTATTCTTCAACAGAAATTTTCTTTCCGATGTCTTCTTTTGTAATTCCGAGTTCTTTTTCTACGCCGAGTTCAACCGGCAATCCATGTGTATCCCACCCGGCTTTGCGGTGTACCTGTTT
>JAQVKJ010000144.1 GCA_028694715.1 Weeksellaceae bacterium
AATCCAAATACTGAACTGAAGCAGTGCTACAAATGTAGTCCCCAGAATTTTGCCCATCATCAGATTGAAAGGTTTGACCGACGAAATGATGATTTCCACCACACGGTTGTTTTTTTCTTCCACAACCCTCCTCATGATTTTTACGCCGTATAGCATGATAAAGGTGAAAACGATGTAAGCCAAAAACATGGCAATGCCGAATTTCAGATATTCTGCCTTGTTGCCGGTTTCTCCTCCGCTACTGTCTTTCAGGTTAAAAGTCTTGATGCTGATATTTGATTTGAGTTGTTTCAGCTGATTTTCAGACACACCTGCGTTTTTCATTTTGATTTCTTCAATCCGTTTGTTGATTTTGGATTCCAGCCCTTCTTTGAATGTAACGCCTATGTTTCCGTTGGTGATTAGTTCGATTTTATTTTGGAGCGACTCAAAATCATTGTCGTCAAATTCAGGAATGATCAGCAGTCCGTTCAGGTATTTACTGTCGACAAGCGTATCCTTGATTCCTTCCATATCCGCTGCGGGATAAAAATTATAAATCACATTTTTTGAAGAAGCCAGTGTGGTGATAAATTCGTTGCTGTGGTCAATGACCGCAATGTTTTTTTGGTCGCTATTGGCCGATATCATCCAAGCGACAATCGCTATGATGGCCACCAGAATCAATGGAGAGAGAAAAGTCATTACGATGAAGGTTTTGTTCTTCACTTGGGTCATGAATTCTCTTTTTGCTACCAATAGTATTTGTTTCATTGATGTGGTTTAATTAATTGATAATTAATATTGTAAATTGTAAATTTAATTTTCGCTCACTGCCCTGATGAACACTTCATTCATCGATGGAATGTTTTCTTTGAATTGTGCAATGTGTCCCAAGGTGGTCAACTTTATCAACAATTCATTGGAATTGATGTCGTCGGGTTTTGATATGTTAAATTTCATGGAATGTTCTTGTTCGGAAATGATTTCAGGTTCAAATTGTTCTTTGAATTCTGCCCAACCGGATTTGTCGGAACGATCAATTTCCACAAAATATTTACCGGATTTGAATCGATGTTTGATTGCATTGATTTCGCCATCCAGAATTTTGTTGGATTGGTTGATCAGTGCTATGTGGTCGCACATTTCCTCCACAGATTCCATGCGGTGTGTCGAAAAAATAATGGTGGCCCCCTTTTTACTCAGCCCAATGATTTCTTCGGCAATCAATTTGGCATTGACCGGGTCAAATCCGCTGAAAGGTTCGTCAAAAATCAAAAGTTTGGGTTCGTGTAGAACTGTGATGACGAATTGCACTTTTTGTCCCATCCCTTTTGAAAGTTCGGTGAGTTTTTTGTCCCACCACTCCATGATTTCGAGCTTTTCGAACCAAAATCTTGTTTTTTTAATGGCTTCTGCATGGTTCAGCCCTTTGAGCCTTGCGAAATAGAGCGCCTGTTCCCCGATTTTCATATTGTTGTATAGGCCTCTCTCTTCAGGCATATAACCGACCATCGGAACAATGCTTTTGTCCAGATGTTTTCCGGCAATGGTGATTTCACCCGAATCGGGAGCAGTAATTTGATTGATGATTCTCAAAAAAGTGGTTTTGCCCGCACCGTTTGGACCCAAAAGTCCATATATGGCACCTTGGGGTATGCTCAGGTCAAAATTATTGAGGGCAATCTTGTTTCCGAATTGTTTGCTGATTCCTTTGGAGACAAGTAGATCTGACATAAAATTAATTTTTCAATGCAAAGATGACAAAAAGGAATCAATAAATTGAATACTGAAAAATGAAAATTGTCGTTATTAATTCAAATGTAATTTTTAAACTTCAATAGAATGAATTAAGTCTCAGTCGTTTGTGTGCTGAATCTAATAGGATGGAGTGAAGTTGAATTGAAGCCGTAATTATGAAATGTTTAACAAGTTATGAATTATTCCTGATTATCTGTAGCAAGAATTTTTTATACCTTAGCCCAAAATTCTAAATGAATGTCAAAACAGAGCGATAAATTGGATAAAGGGCGTTTGCGTTCCTCAAACATCACAGTGGTCATCAGTATTGCATTGGTTCTTTTTCTGCTGGGACTTTTTGGTTTGATTCTCATCAATGCCAAAAGCTATGCAGACTACATCAAAGAACAGCTGAAAGTGGAAGCTTTTTTTAATGATGAGTACGATCCAAAACTTCAGGACAAAGAATTTGAAAGACAACAGCAATACATAGATTCACTCAAATTGAAACATGTTTTTGTCAAAAAAGTAGAATACATTTCCAAGGAAAAAGCCTCAGAGATTGCCAAAAATGAATTGGGCATTGATGATAACGATATTTTTGAAGCCAATATCTTCCCGGCTTCCGCTCTGATTACATTGCAACCCGATTTTGTCAATCCGGTGCAGGTGGACAGTATCAAAATTTTGCTCGGTGCCGACCCAATCATAAGTGATGTGGTCAATGACGATGAACTGATGACCACTGTGTACAACAACATCGACCGGATTCGTTTTTGGCTGATGATACTTGCCGGTATTTTTTTGGTGATTGCCATGATACTCATCAACAACTCAATTCGTCTGAGGATTTTTGCCAAACGATTTAGTATCAAAACCATGCAACTGGTAGGCGCGAGAAGGAGATTCATCATCAAACCCTTCTTGCTGCAAAGTGCGCTGCTTGGATTTCTTGGGGCTGTGCTGTCCATTGCAATTCTTGCTGGTCTATGGTATTATTTCTCAAAACTTGTCAATATGCCTTTCTGGCAAATGGAATATTATCTGCTGATGCTGGTATTGATTGTGGTGGGTGTAGTCATTGCTCTGATAAGCACAGGGATTGCCACCTGGAGATATCTTAGACTAAACACCGATCAGCTATACTAAGAATTAAATTTAAAGAAATGAACAAACTAAACGATATTGATTCAAAGTTCAACTTACTGTTCTCTAAAAAGAACTACCTGATAATGATCGTAGGTATAGTGGTGATTCTGCTCGGCTTTTTGTTGATGACCGGACCCGATGCCAATACCAGACCCGATGGTGTACTTGATCCAAATTATTGGAACGAAGATATTTACTCATGGCGAAGAACAAGACTTGCACCCTTTCTGATTTTGCTCGGTTTTGGTATTGAAATTTTTGCCATTTTGTATAATCCTGATAAAGGAGAAAAGAAATGAATACTTTCGAAGCGATTATCGTCGCTATAATTGAAGGATTAACCGAATATTTACCCATTTCATCTACTGCACACATGGGGTTTGTGGCTGCATTGATGGGAATACCCGAAAGCGAATTCTTTATAATGTTCCAGATTTCAATTCAATTCGGTGCCATTCTCGCTGTGGTAGCATTGTATTGGAAAAAATTCTTTGACTTCTCAAACCTCAATTTTTATATAAAATTGTTAATTGCGGTAATTCCGGCATTGGTACTCGGCTATATTTTCGATGACAAAATTGAAGCTGTACTCGGCAATCAGATTGCGATTTCAATCGTGTTGGTACTCGGCGGTGTAGTGCTTATTTTCGTGGACAAATGGTTTAAAAATCCAAGAATAATGGACGAAAAACAAATCAGCAACAAGAACGCTCTGACAATTGGCTTCTGGCAATGTCTGGCGATGATGCCCGGTACCAGTCGTTCTGCAGCATCCATTATCGGTGGAATGACGCAGGGACTGAGCAGAAAAGCTTCCGCAGAATTCTCGTTTTTTCTTGCCGTCCCAACCATGGCGGCTGCTACTTTGTACTCGGTTTTTTTGAAAACTTGGGGAAAAGGTACACCCAATGAAGCAAAAGGGTATGAAATGATTTTTCAAGACAACAACCATATCATGTTGTTTCTACTCGGCAATGCCGTTGCCTTTGTGGTGGCGATGCTTGCAATTAAATTCTTTATCGCAGTATTGACCAAATTCGGTTTCAAGGCTTGGGGATGGTACAGAATCGTCATCGGGATTTTGTTGCTGGTGTATTTTTTGAAAAATCCAAAGATACCTTCAGAAGAAATGACTGTCTCTGAAGTAACTATGGTACAATCTTCAATAAATGATTAGTCTCGATGAATTTCAGCAAGGAAGAGTCTTATTAATCGACAAACCTTTGGACTGGACTTCCTTTGATGTGGTTAAAAAAATCAGATGGAATATCTGCAGAGCTTTTGATATAAAGAAAATCAAAGTCGGCCATGCTGGAACCTTAGACCCTAAAGCCACCGGACTATTGATTGTTTGTACGGGTAAATTCACCAAAAAAATCAATGAAATACAAGCGCAAACCAAGGTCTATACAGGCACGATGAAACTCGGTGCAACTACACCGACTTTTGATACTGAATCCGAAGAAAATCAGATTTTTCCAATCGAACATATCACAGAAGAACAGCTAAATCAAGCTACTCAAAAATTCCTTGGTGAAATCCAACAACATCCACCCATTCATTCAGCAGTAAAAAAGGACGGAAAAAGACTTTATGAATTGGCCAGGGCAGGAGAAGTGGTGGAAACCGAAGCCCGAACGGTCAGAATAGATGAATTTAAAATCACTAAAATTGAAATGCCCTTTGTGGATTTTGAAGTGCAATGTGGCAAAGGGACTTATATCCGTTCACTGGCCAATGATTTTGGTGAAGCATTGAATTCAGGAGCTTAAGTGGCAGGGTTGAGAAGAACGAAAATCGGTGATTTTTCGGTTGCGGATGCGGATAATTCTATTTTGGAACCCGAATATTTTGGATTGGAATAAATTTTTTACAATTTTT
>JAQVKJ010000145.1 GCA_028694715.1 Weeksellaceae bacterium
CAAATGTGCTTTTTTCATGGCTTCATCCACATTGGTAGTGAAAATAGAAACGCCCAGTCCAAATTCGGAATCATTGCTCAGTTCCACTGCCTGCTCAAAATCATTGAATTTAATAATCACTGCCAAAGGACCAAAGGTTTCTTCACTGAACACCGGCATTTGGCTTGTAACATCTACAAGGACTGAAGGTTCATAAAAAGCTTCACTTCGCTTTCCTCCCACAATGAGCTTTGCGCCCATTTTAACGGATTCATTCACTTGTTTTTCTAAGTCCATTGCCAAATCTACCCTTGCCAACGGACCTATCTCAGTTTCTGGGTCAAAGGGATCGCCCATCTTAAGTGCTTTCACCCTTTCAATGAATTTTTCAAGGAAGCGTTCATAAATCCCTTGTTGCACCAAGAATCTTTTGGCCGCAATACAGCTTTGTCCGGCATTTCTAAAACGAGCGTTCATCGCTTTCTCAAGACTATCATCCAAATCAGCATCATCCAAAACAATGAAAGCATTGCTGCCGCCGAGTTCCAAAACTGATTTTTTGATTACACCGGCAGCCGTAGCGGCCACTGAAGCACCTGCTTTCTCACTACCAGTCAGCGAAACCGCCTTGATATTGGGATGCTCAATAATCGCAGCAACATTTGTACTTGGCAATGACAAGTTTTGATAAACACCGGGCTCAAAACCGGCTTTAAGAAAGATTTCTTCTATGGCTTTGGCGGATTTGGGAACATTGCTGGCATGTTTGACCACCACTGTATTCCCGGCGAGAATCGTGGGTACCGCAAACCTGAATACTTGCCAGAAGGGAAAATTCCAGGGCATAACACCGAGAATTACCCCCAAAGGTTCGTAACGGACAACCGCATTGTAATTGTCGGTTTTGTAATTTCTGTCTTTCAGGAATTCATCGCAATGTTCGGCATAATACTGGCAATTGAGTGCTGATTTTTCAATCTCTGCAATCGATTCCTTCAAAGGTTTGCCCATTTCTGAGGAAATGATTTTTGAAAATTCAGCTTTTTCATTCAACAAGATTTCAGCCACTTTTCTGATTTTGTCTTTGGGTCGTTGCTAAAATTGTTTTTTCTATTCTGAAACACCCGCTGGGCCATTTCTACTTTTCGAATGGCTTCTGTAGCAGTTATGTATTGATTTGTCATAGTTTGTATTGTTTGACTTCTGGGTCAGTCAGTTTATGATAATTAGAAGTTATTTACTAAAAAGTATAAATAATAAAGTACAAATTTACAAATCCAAAGATTAGCAGCAAACACGAATCCGAATTGATGTAACTTAATATTTTGAGCGCAACGGATAAAGTTTTAATTTTGAGGCTGAGAATATATTTTATGAAAATAATCTGCATCGCAAGGAATTATAGAGAACACGCCCGGGAATTAAACAACCCCTTGCCCAAATCTGCCGTATTTTTCATTAAACCAGACACTGCTTTGCTAAAGAACGGCAGGGATTTTTATATACCAGAATTCAGTAACAACATACATTTTGAAGCCGAAATTGTATTGAAAATTTCGAGGGTCGGAAAATACATTCAACCTGAATTCGCTCATCGTTATTTCGAGCAGATTTCACTTGGAATTGATTTCACTGCCCGTGATTTACAAAATGAACTTAAGAAAATGGGATACCCTTGGGAAATGGCCAAAGCCTTTGACGGTGCCGCAGTGACAGGTGAGTTTTTTGACAAAAATCAGTTCGGTTTGTCACAACTGAACTTCTGCCTCAAAAAAAATGGACAAATGGTTCAGGAAGGAAATACCGCCGATATGATTTATGATTTCTCAAAAATCATTGCAGAAGCCTCCAAGTTTTTTACTTTAAAAACAGGCGATTTGATTATGACCGGAACACCTGCCGGTGTTGGGCAGGTGAATTCAGGAGATGTTTTGACAGGATTTATCGAACAACAAAAAATATTTGAAGTTTCAATAAAATAAGCTAACTTTAGGCTAAAATAAAAACAACTGTCATGGCACAAAAAATTCTGGTTCCGATTGATTTGTCGGACATTAACAGCAAGGTGATTTCCACTGCGATAGCACAGGCCAAATTGGTGCCTGACAGTGAGATTTTCATGGTTCATGTGGTAACACTCGACATCGGAATCATAGTAAGTGAAACAGGATTCACTTATCTGCCAGAACTGGAAGAAGATGTTTTCAATGACGAAACCCGACAGGTAGAGGAATTGAAAGAAATGGTGGAAAAGGAAGGCATCCCTTGCAAACTCATCGTCAAACAAGGAATCCCGTCAGATATCATTTTGCAGGAAGCACAGGATTTGGGTGCAGACTTGATTGTCATTGGCTCACAGGGACACAATATGCTCTACAATGTATTTATTGGTAGCGTGGCCACCGAAGTAATCAAACGCTCACAAATACCCCTACTCGTCGTACCAAAAAATAAATAAAATCATAGCATCAACCCTTTCCAAAACGATTTTTTAAAAACCGAATTTATGCAGACAATTCGGTGATTAATTCGTCGGCTCATTTTTTTTTAACGATACAAAAGCCGTAAATTTGCACTCAAATTCTCACAAGAGATCTCAATAATGGAACGATTTTCATTTTTAAATGCCATAGATTCCGAATACATAGGTGAATTATATGAGCAATACCAAAAATACCCCGACACAGTAGAACCCAGTTGGAGAGCATTTTTTCAGGGATTTGATTTTGCAAATTCTACATACAATGGATTTTCAGATTTGAAGGAAGACAGAATGCCCGAACCTCAGCATATGGCTGAAATATCCGACAAAATCCAAAAAGAATTCAAAGTAATCAATCTGATTGACGCCTACCGGAAAAGAGGACATATGTTCACTAAAACAAATCCGGTCAGAGAAAGGAGACAACACTACCCTACTTTGGACATTTCAAATTTTGGACTGACTGAAAAGGATTTGAACGAAACATTTTCTTCGGGTGAAATCATCGGCATAGGAAATTCCAATACGCTCAAAGAAATCCTGGACAATCTTCAGAAAATCTATTGCCAGTCCATTGGCGTAGAGTACATGCACATAGTCAACCCGGAGAAGGTTGAATGGATTCAGAACTGGATCAACAAAAACCAAAACCAACCTGAACTAAATGTGCAGGAAAAAGAAATCATTTTCAAAAAACTGAATCAAGCTTCTACTTTTGAAGCATTTCTCAATACCAAATTTGTTGGACAAAAACGCTTTTCGCTTGAAGACAATGAAAGCCTGATTCCGGCTCTTGATTTTATGACCGATTCAGTGGTCAATGCCGGTGTCGAAGAAATCATTGTGGGAATGGCACACCGTGGACGACTGAATGTGTTGGCCAATTACATGAAAAAGTCGTATGCAGAAATATTTAGCGAATTTGAGGGAAAAGAATTTGAAGGTGACACTTTTGCCGGAGATGTGAAATACCATTTGGGCTATTCTTCCATACTCGACACCATATCAGAAAAGAAAGTAAAAGTCAATTTGGTACCCAACCCTTCTCATCTTGAAGCAGTCGATGCAGTTGCAGAAGGAATTGTTAGAGCCAAAATTGAACATGATTACAATTGGAATTTCAAAAAAGTTTTGCCGGTCATTATCCACGGAGACGCTGCCATTGCTGGTCAGGGAATTGTGTACGAAGTAATTCAGATGATGAATCTGGAAGGTTACAAAACCGGTGGAAGCATTCACATAGTGGTCAATAACCAAATCGGATTTACTACCAATTATATCGACGCCCGCTCGGGTTTGTATTGTACAGATTTGGCCAAAATCACTTCTTCACCAGTGATGCATGTCAATGCAGACGATACCGAATCAGTGGTGCACGCCATCAGATTTGCAGCCGAATACAGAATGCGTTTTGGAGAAGATGTTTATATCGACATACTTGGATTCAGAAAATACGGACACAACGAAGGAGACGAACCCAGATTTACGCAACCCAAATTATATGCGGCCATCAACAAACACCCCAATCAAAAAGACATCTACAAAAAAGAATTGACAGAATGCGGTGCTATATCCGCTGATACGATGGCCAAAATCGAAGCGGATTACAGAGCCGAACTCGAAAATGAATTTGCTGCCTCAAAAAAAATTCATGTCAATACATTGAATCCAATCATGCCCGGCAAATGGGATGGATACGAACACGGAACAGAAACCGACATGCTCAAACCGGTAAACACAAAGTATCCGATGCATGAACTCCTCCATGTTGCAAAAACCATTACCACTGCGCCGGAAGGAAAAAACATGATTAGAAAAATCCAACGATTGCTCGACCAACGAAGAAAAATGGTCGATGAAAATAAATTGGATTGGGCAATGGGAGAATTGATTGCATACGGTTCTTTGCTAAACGAGGGCTTCACAGCCAGACTTTCGGGCGAAGAAGTAGAACGAGGTACATTTTCACACCGCCATGCAGTCATCATCACCGACGATACAGAAGAAGAAATCATATTGCTAAATCATATTTCGAAAAATCAAGGATTGTTTACAGTGTATAATTCACTGCTTTCAGAATACGGAGTTTTGGGATTTGATTATGGTTATGCAATGGCCTCTCCCAATAGTCTCACAATCTGGGAAGCACAATTCGGAGATTTCTCGAACGGAGCACAGGTCATCATCGACCAGTATATTTCAGCAGCTGAAGACAAATGGAAAACCCAAAACGGACTGGTGTTGCTGTTGCCTCACGGCTACGAAGGTCAAGGTGCAGAGCATTCAT
>JAQVKJ010000146.1 GCA_028694715.1 Weeksellaceae bacterium
AGTACCATTGACACCAGTCAAATCAAAAGAGATTTTGATAGTACGCTCACAGCCATTGATAAGCACTACCGTGCAGAAATCGAAAAATACAAATCCCATTTGTCGGCCATTCATTCAACAAATAACAGTCTGTACCGGATCTACGACAATCTGATGTCATACAGCAATGCGCTGATGGAAATTTATGATGCAGCAGTCAAAGGTTTGAATTCTGAAATTGAAAAAGCTTATCTCGAACAAAGCTCGGTCAACAACAAAATCAGAAGAATTACAGTGTTGGGACTGATGGTTCTCACATTCTTTGTACTCATCGTTTTAATGTACTACACCCGTCAGTCTTTTGTGTATGAAAAAGAACTCAAGGAAGCCAATCAATTGGCAATCAGAAATTTAAACTTCAAAAACAGGATTTTGGGAATGCTCAGCCACGAAGTCCGTTCACCACTCAAAATCATCAATATTTTTATCGACCGTATCAGCAGAAAAGCCAATGACAAGCAAATCAACCATTACTTGGACTCTATCAAATTTACCAATGACTCATTGGTGATGCAGGCCAACCAAATCTTAGAATACGCAAAAAACCAAGAAAGAAAAATTGAATTGCAAGCTGTCAAATTTAATCTAAAAAGTGAAATTGAAGCACTCATCAATTCATTCAAACCATACATTGAGTCAAAAGGCAATGATTTCAAAACCCAAAATGATGTACCCGATGATTTAGTGGTTTTTTCTGATAAAATAAAAATTCATCAGGTATTCATCAATCTGCTTGGAAATGCCAATAAATTCACAGAAAACGGAGAAATCGTTCTTTTGGCAAAAACCACGGAGCCCATAGACGGCAAACTAAAACTTTTGGTCAGCATCCACGACAGCGGTTACGGAATTTCAGAGGCAGATTTGCAGATGATTTTTGAACCTTATTATCAGGGAATGATGGCAGAAGAATTAGAGAACATCGGCGCAGGCTTGGGTTTGAATCTTTGTAAAGAAATTGTCACTTTATTTGGCGGAAATATTTTGGTGAAAAGTTCGTTAGGAAAAGGTACACAGGTTGACTTTGAAATGAAATTAAATTTGAGCAATGACTGAGAAACATTCGGGTTCACTGAGAATCCTTATTGCAGACGACCACAATATCGTCCGCCGAGGAATCCAAATGATTGTAGAAGATTTGGTTGAACAAGCCCTTGTTCATCAAGCTTCGAGCATTGCCCAAATTCGCGAAAAATTAAGACAATATTCGACCGATATTGCCATTCTGGATGCCCAGCTACCCGACGGAAATTGTATAGAACTGCTGCCTGAAATCAGAGAATTGTATCCCCAAACCAAAATTTTGATTTTCAGCAGTTTTGATGAAGAAACTTATTCGGTCAAATTCATCAAGGCCGGTGCCCAAGGTTTCTTGAGCAAACTAAGCGACGAAGACAAAATCAGAAATGCCATACACAGGCTGATTGAAACCGGGAATTATTACTCACCACTGACCCGCACACTGCTCAGGATTTCCGAACAACACCCCGAATTGCTCAATCCGTTGGACAAACTTTCTGAACGAGAATTTGAAATCGCCAAACTTTTCTCAACCGGGAGCGGTAACCTCGAAATTGCCAATCAATTGTCCGTCCGCCAAAACACAGTCAGTACCTATAAAAAAAGAATTTTTGAGAAACTCAACATCGACAGTCTTGTGGAATTGATTGAGATGATGAAAACCCATCACAATTTCTGAGTGATTCGTTTTGTAGAAAAATATCTACAACAAGTTCGACAAACATCGACACCATTTTAAGAAAATACTTTTGATACTTCTGCTTTCTTTGTTTTATGAAAATTGCAGACGATATCAGAATTTGGAAAATGGAGAAGGAAAGTATCGAAGAGACAAACCTTTTGGGACTGAAAAAGAAGTGGTTTTCTTTTTCAAAGCCAAAAAATTTATCGAAAATAGATTATACAGTGCTAATAGGTGTTCAGATTCTTATGTTCAGCGCCATTTATGCTTTGAATAATTTTTATCCTTATTTTGAAGAGATTCATTTCAGAAGAACAGAATCACTTCATGGAAGAATTTTGGTGTTTTCGTTGCTGGCAATATTGATTTTCCAGATTTTATTCCTGATTTATATCGCAAAATTGTTTATCAAGTACAAGCCAATCTCATCTGTGAGCAATGAGGCGCTGCCCCATTGTACGGTAATTGTTCCGGCATACAACGAAGGCAATCTGGTCTATCACACCTTGTTGAGCATCGCTAAGAGTAATTTTCCCAAAGACAAAATTGAAATCATTGCCGTTGATGATGGCAGTACAGACGATACTTGGTACTGGATGAACAAAGCCAATATTGATTTGGGCTGCACACTGACTGTTTTACAACAAGCTAAAAACCAGGGAAAAAGACATGCGCTGTACAAAGGTTTCATCAAAGGGAAAGGCGAAATTTTTGTGACCATTGACAGTGATTCAGTGGTGGAAAAAGATACACTCAGAAATCTAATAAGCCCTTTTGTGTCCCACAAAAATTGTGGCGCAGTGGCTGGCAATGTGAAAGTGCTCAACAAGAATCAAGGAATGATTCCCAGAATGCTCAATGTAAGTTTTGTATTCAGTTTTGAATTCATCAGAGCTGCCCAAAGCTCACTTGGATTTGTCCTTTGCACACCTGGAGCCTTGTCTGCCTACAAAAGAGAAGCCGTTTTTCAGTGTTTAGACAACTGGATAGACCAAAAATTTTTAGGTCGGTCTGCAACCATAGGCGAAGACCGAGCAATGACCAATTTTATACTCAAACAAGGATATGATGTGAAGTTCCAAAGAAACGCAAATGTACTGACCAATACACCGACAGCATTTAATAATTTGCACAAAATGTTCACCAGGTGGGGCAGGAGCAATGTCAGGGAAACCCTGATGATGAACAAGTTTGTTTTCAAAAATTTCAGAGATAAAAACAAGCTCGGGGCCCGTTTCATTTACCTGAATCAATGGGTGAAACTGATACTTGCAGTACCACTCATGTTTTTGATGCTTTATTTTCTGTTCAGTCACCCATTGTTATATGTCTGCTCCGCATTGGCCGGTACATTTGTGTTTTCAAGCATCCAAATGCTGTTCTTCACCCGACAATATAATTTCATTGAATCACTGTGGGCTTATCCATACAGTGTTTTCTATATGTTTGCTCTTTTCTGGATCACGCCTTTTGCCATAATAACAGTCAAAAACGGAGGCTGGCTGACAAGATAATCCTAAACAGTTAAAATCAAAGAATGATGACAACGATTAAAAGACACACAAAATACTCTTCCACTCATGTTTTATCAGAATTATCTTACCCTTAGGTAAAATAACTGGTAATGTTATTTCCATGACCTGCCGGAATCCACTAATACGGCAGGTCTTTTTTTATTTTAAATCATCTGCTTTACCGATTCATCCACTCGTTTTTTTTTGATTTCTATCTCAGTAATAACGAATAGCTTTTTGAATATTTTTTATGAAATCTCGGTTGAATAATTAAATTTGTACTCCAATATTATTTTTATTTAATCTAAATTAATGAGTCGATTTTTCTTTATTCGCCCTATTTTCTTGTGTTTGATTTTTGCTGTTTCACTTTCGTTTGGCCAGACGGCAGGGACGAATACGACAGATACCGGTTCGAATGTACAGAACCTCGAAACCATTATCCACTTGCTCGGATACATTTCACGCGATTATCCTAACGGCATCAAAAACGGAGAGGTCATCAACGAACTTGAATACGACGAAATGTTAGAATTTTCGCAACAAGTGATGGAACTCAGCGGAAAATCAGAGCAGCTGTTTCAGAAAAGCCCTAACCTTGTTAGTGAAATTCATAGGCTGATAGAACTGATTGAAAAGAAAGGTGAAGAAGCAGCTGTCAGTATTGCCGCCAATCAGATCAAGGACGAAATTATCAATGTAACCGGCCTGAAGACCGCACCTACAACTTGGCCGGATTATGAAAATGCCGCTGCACTTTTTGCGACCCATTGTTCCATTTGTCACGGAATCAAAGGAGATGGAAACGGTTTGAATGCAGAAGGACTCGACCCACCGCCTACCAATTTTCTGGATGAAGCCATGCAGGAAGTCTCTCCTTATGAAGCCTTAAATACAATAAAACTCGGTGTCCCCGGTACAGGCATGACACCTTTCCCGAACCTTAGCGAAGACGAATTGTGGGATCTTGCTTTTTATGTGAAATCCCTTAGGTTTGTTGACAAATCTGAAGACTCAATACTGCTGAGAGCATCCTTTGAGAGTGCGCTTTCAAAAGTGGATTTAAAGCAGGTTGCTACACTGTCTGACATGGAACTTAATCAACTTTTGGATGGAAATTCAGATGAATTAAGTTCGGTAAGGCAAATGGTACCTTCTAAAAATTCAACCAATAGTTTGAATCTGGCCAGAAACAAATTGAAATCGGCATACTCAAAATACCAAAACGGAAACCTTGCCTCGGCCAAAGAAGATGCATTGACAGCTTATCTTGAAGGAATCGAACCAGTGGAATCCCGTTTGCGTGCCATCAATCCAGGATATACAGTTAACTTGGAACAACAGATGATGAAAATCAGACAGTTATTAACCAAATCAGGGCAAAATGAGCTTGTGAATCAGGAGATTAATAAAGTGTTGCAGATGATAGACCGGGGTGAACAAATGATGCAAAATCAAAAACTAAATTACTGGCTCACTTTTGTTTTGTCAC
>JAQVKJ010000147.1 GCA_028694715.1 Weeksellaceae bacterium
ATTATATGAACAGCCAGCATCAGCAAGACCCCGAATACATCATCAACATGGTGCAGAACAATCCAGAAGTATTCTTTGGTGATTACCAAACTGCAGAGTACCAAGCACTGAACTCCCCACATTTGGTGGGTGAAGAAAACCCTCAGTGGCATACTTGGGAACACCATGTTTCAAATAGACCTTGGGCAGCTCTGCTGACAGTTTCCTATTTTGCATTTGGAATTGCAGGTGCAGCCTTATTTTTTCTCTGTGTACAATTTGCTGCCAATGCAGGTTGGCCCATCGTTGTTACAAGAGTGATGGAAGGCGTGGCTTCATACATTCCTGTTGGGGGTATTATGATTTTGATAGTCATCTTTGCAGCTGCCTTTGGAGGAAATCATTTGTACCACTGGATGGATAAATCTCTGATTGACCCAAACAGTGAACATTATGATATTTTTATAGCCTCCAAATCAAAACTCTGGCTGAACATCCCCGGCTGGTTAATGAGAAGTGTGCTCTATGTGGCGCTCTGGTCATTGTTCCTGTATTTGGTGAAAAGGGCCACCAAAAGAATGGACGAAAACAAAGGAGACAGAAAAACTTGGGAAAAATTGTTTACAGTAGCAGTGGGCTTTATCGTGATATACTCACTGTCAATTACAGGAATGTCTTGGGACTGGATTATGTCTATTGACCCTCACTGGTACTCAACCTTGTTCATGTTCTACGGAATGGTGAGCTGTTTGGTGGCAGCAGTAGCAGTTATTGCGGTGATATCCATTTATCTAAAAAAACAGGGAGCTCTGCCGTTGTTCAATGACAACCACCAGCACGACCTTGCCAAATATATGTTTGGATTTAGCTTGCTGTGGACATATCTTTGGTTTTGTCAATTCATGCTACAATGGTATGCCGGAGTTCCTGAAGAAGTCCAATATTTCCAACAGAGAAACGCACAATATCCTGGTTACTACTGGATGTTGCTGGTGAACTTTTTGCTCGTTCTGCTGATTATGACCAGTTCAAGTATCAAGAGGGTCCCCCAATTGGTGTTTGTGATGGGAATTATGATCGTTCTCGGACACTACTGGGATTTTTACAACCAAATCATGCCAGGCTCGGTAGGTGGATTCCACAACTTTGGATTGCTTGAAATCGGATCCTTGCTGTTCGTGAGCGGATTATTTACCTATATAGTGTTCAGAGCCATCAGTAAACTTAATCTGGAACCAACCGGGAATCCTTATTTCCACGAATCAAAAATATACGAATATCCTTTCTGATGATATAGAAAAATTGATAAAACACTATAAAAGGAACCCACCCAGGGTTCCTTTTTTTATTCTGATTTCATCGACCGACTATACCAAAAACTTCAGAAATGATTTGCACTTCCATATTCATTTTCAATAACATCATCAGTCATAACAATAAATTTATTAGACAAAATCTTTAATGACTACCGCATTAGCAGTTGTAAAAGACACCTGTTTCTATTAATGAAAATTAATTGATGATTAATATTTCTAATTGGCTCAGTAATTTTATAGATTTGTTGGTGGGTTAATTTGAACCCACTCTTAATCAAAAATTAAATCAATGAACTTTAAACAAATTTTGTTTGGATTACTAACCTTGAGCATATTATCATGCACCGAAAAGAAAACCGTCCCCGGATCATTGCCCGAGAATACCGAACCCCAAGAAATTTCAACAACACCCGCTAAAGTTCCCGATTCAGCGGTCAAACTGGATTCTATTCAGGCCGAACGATTGGCAAGACTGCCGTTTCAGTGCATACAAAATCAATATCCGAACAAAACCGGACAAGTGCTAAGCGATTCTACCGACTTGGGAACACCCAAGGAACTGCATCCGGCTTTTTACGGCTGTTTTGACTGGCATTCATCGGTTCACGGTCATTGGTCGTTGGTTAAACTAATCAAAGACTTCCCCAAACTGCAAATCCGTGACAGCATCATCACCCAACTCAAAGAGAACATCAATTCCAAAAATATTCAACAGGAAATCAATTACTTCAAAAGAGAGCAGGAATATGCCTATGAAAGGATGTACGGCTGGAGCTGGCTGCTGAAGCTACAGTCTGAACTGAACAGTTGGGACGACGAAGACGGCCGAAGACTCGCCTCTGAACTCGAACCATTGTCTGAACTGATCGTAAGCAGATACCTCGAATTCCTCCCCAAACTCAATTACCCACTGAGGGTGGGCATGCACGGCAACTCGGCCTTCGGAATGAGTTTCGCATACGATTATGCCGTGCAAATTGGCAATGAGGAACTCAAAACTTTGATTGAATCCACTGCACGAAGACTTTATCTCAAAGACAAAAACTGCCCGATTGAATGGGAACCCAACGGATTCGACTTTTTCTCTCCCTGTCTGCAGGAAGTGGATTTAATGCAGAGAATTCTGGCCAGAGATGAGTTTAATTTTCGGATCGTAGATTTTCTACCACAGCTAAAAAACACAAAATTCAACTTGAATCCGGCCGAAGTCAGCGACCGAAAAGATGGACATTTGGTTCACCTTGATGGACTGAATTTTTCAAGGGCTTGGGTGATGTATCGGCTGGCCAAATCTATGCCCAATGAGTTTGGCCATCTCAAAGCAGTAGCAGACAGACATCTGGCATATTCTCTTCCCGTTATTACCGATGGCAGTTATGAAGGAGAACACTGGCTGGCAAGCTTTGCCTTGTATGCTTTGTCCGAAAGATGATTATTAAGCTTTCGGTATTTCTGAAAATAACTTACCTTTGCGCAACAAAAATTTTAAACATGGCAGTTTTAGTAAATAAAAATTCAAAAATAATTGTACAAGGGTTCACAGGCAAAGAAGGCACTTTCCATGCCGAACAAATGATTGAATATGGAACCAATGTAGTGGGGGGCGTAACGCCTGGTAAAGGAGGAGGAGAGCATCTTGGCAAACCTCTTTTCAATACCGTACAGAAGGCGGTAGAAGAGACCGGAGCAGATACGAGTATCATTTTTGTTCCTCCTGCCTTTGCCGCTGACGCAATTATGGAAGCTGCCGAATCGGGTATTCGGGTGATTATTTGCATCACCGAAGGAATTCCGGTGGCCGATATGGTCAAAGTTCAGGATTATGTGGACGAAAGAGGAGTCACACTGATCGGTCCAAATTGTCCTGGTGTCATTACCGCAGAAGAAGCAAAAGTAGGCATTATGCCCGGTTTTGTGTTTAAAAAAGGGAAAGTCGGAATTGTATCCAAATCAGGCACTCTCACATACGAAGCAGCCGATCAGGTAGTGAAATCCGGTTTTGGAATTTCTACTGCGATTGGTATTGGGGGTGATCCTATTATCGGTACCACCACCAAAGAAGCACTGGAATTGTTTATCAATGACCCCGATACAGAAGCCGTTGTGATGATAGGTGAAATAGGTGGTCAACTCGAAGCCGAAGCAGCCAGATGGTACAAAGCCAGTGGTTCTAATAAACCGGTCATTGGTTTCATAGCAGGCCAAACCGCACCCAAAGGAAGAACCATGGGACATGCGGGTGCCATTGTTGGTGGAAAAGACGATACTGCACAGGCCAAAATGGCTATTCTCAGAGAATGTGGGATTCATGTGGTGGAATCTCCTGCCGAAATTGGAACTGAAGTAGCAAAAGTATTGGGCTGACAAAATCAGCTGATTTTAATATAAAATAAAATATGACGGAAGCTGAACAGACTTCCGTCTTTTTTTTTGCGGGAATTTATTTTTTTGAATTTTCAAAGAAAGAATTTGTTTTGATTTGACCGATAAAGTTGTTTGACCTCTGTGAGGAATTAATTTTTAAGAGACTTTGGTTTTCCTATTTTTTTCAGGTATCGTTAAGGAAGGGAACGAATCGAACATTGACAGATTCCTCAGGAGACTGAATGGCCAACACAAAATTGAGCTTTCAAACATAATAAATAGTGGATTCTTCTGTTTATATTTCAGTGATTGAATGTGAGGGAATCCATACTAAATATTTCCAAAGCAGAGATTCAATTTCAGATGAGGTTTTTAATTCGGCTTGCGTCGGGCTAAAAAATTATTTTATAATTTGATAAATTAAAATTAAGTTTAAATTTGTACAAATAAATTTCAGGCCAACATGAAAACTAAAATAGCACTCGCATTGATTATCGGATTGTTTTTCACTGAACTCAGTTTTTCTCAGATTCGTTTTGGAGTCAGAGGAAGCATTAGTATGACGAACATCACAGAAGTGCATTCATGGTCAAAATCCAGAGGAGGATTCCAGCTTGCAGCACTCAGCCTCATACCGATTACACACAACGACATCTTGTTTTTTCAGCCTGAAATCAATTTTTCTGCTCAGGGAGAATTTGACCAACCCATAACCAATGAGGGCAAAAGAGAGAGACAGAAAGTGTTTTTGTCATACATCAATGTCCCACTGAATGTGAAAGTTTATTTTACGGATGCCGAAGATGAGTTTTTTGCGCTGGGAGGTCCATATTTTGGTTTTCAAATCGGGAAGAACATAGAAAACAAAGATTTTCCAACAGAAGCCGAACGGAATCATTTCAATACTTTCGATATGGGTGCCACTTTGGGAGTGGGCTACAGCCTTAACCGACAGCTTGAATTCTCGCTGAGATATTCCTACGGTCTGTTGGATCAAGTTTCCAACGATTTGGCCAACCGTACAAATTCAACCTCCATTCTCAATCTGGGCATCAGTTTTAT
>JAQVKJ010000148.1 GCA_028694715.1 Weeksellaceae bacterium
GCGTTTGCAGCATCGGTTTGGTATTTGTCGAGAATGGTGTAGTCGTGGATAAATATTATGAGTTGATAAAACCAATTCCGAATTTTTACAGTTATTGGAATACAAAAATTCACGGATTGGTTGCAGAGGATACGCAAAGCGCAGCTGAATTTCCGGAGCTTTGGCAGGATTTATCCAAAAGACTTAAAAACTTGCCTTTGGTAGCACACAACAGTGTATTTGATGAAGGATGTTTGAAAGCAGTTTTGGAAACTTATCAGTTGCCCTTGCACCAAAATCCGTTTTTCTGCACTTATCGGAAATCAAAAGCCCTATTTCCTCATTTGCCGAATCATCGATTGCCAACGGTTTCAAAGTACTTAGGTTTTGATTTGGAAACTCACCACAACGCTTTGGCCGATGCAGAAGCCTGTGCGCATATTGCGATGAGGGTGTTTTGAGGTTACTTATAAATTCAAAATTTATAACGAACATTCACAAATTCTAAATATTCATTTTTATATTGGTAAATATTTATGACACAAACAATTGAATGTTGGAATAAAACAAGAGAGCCGTAAATCGGCCCTCTTGTTTTTAGTATTTGTCATCTGTTTTCAGGCTGTTTGTTGATTCGGATGAATTCCCCAGCTGTGGATATTTGCGTTATTAAAATCAGGCACATATTTGTTCGGGATTTCACCTTTGAGCATTGAGCCCATCTCTATGGACGGAAAAATCTCTTCGTAGGTCAGCATTGAATTGAGCGAAACTCTTCTGTAAATATGGTTTCGGGTCAGGTTTCTCATTTCATTCAGTCCTGAAGCTCCTAACAGTTCAACGAATGCTTTGACTGCTTCTTCGTGGTAATTGGCCAAACGAACTTTTTTGTCGTCCACCACCAATCCAACCCTGAGTTTTGGATCTTGGGTAGTAATCCCTGTCGGACAGGTATTGGTGTTGCACAACCTTGCCTGAATACAACCAATGGCCATCATCATGGCGCGTGCTGAATTCACTGTGTCTGCTCCCAAAGCGATGGCTCTGGCAATGTGGAAGCCCGATGAAATTTTTCCGGAAGCCACCACCCGAATGTGTTTTCTGATGTCCAGTCCGTTCAGGATGTTCACCACAAAGTCCAGTCCGTCGAGCATGGGCGCACCTACATAATTGGAGAATTCTTGTGGTGCAGCACCGGTTCCGCCTTCTCCACCATCCACTGTAATAAAATCCGGATAAGTATCCAGTTCTATCATTGCTTGGCAAATTGAAATAAATTCACTTTTCAGCCCGATACACAGTTTGAAACCCACCGGTTTTCCGCCTGAGAGTTCTCTCATCTTTTGAATGAATTGAACCATCTCATAGGGTGAATTAAAGGCAGAATGATAGGGAGGAGATTCCACAATGGTGTGTGGTTTGATGTGTCGGATTCTCGCAATCTCTTCGGTATTTTTAGATGCAGGTAAGATTCCTCCGTGTCCGGGTTTTGCCCCCTGCGAAATTTTGAGTTCTATCATTTTTACGCTGGGCAGCTTTGCTTTTTCGGCAAAAAGTTCAGGGTTGAAATTTCCATCATCATCACGACATCCGAAATAGCCTGTCCCGATTTGCCAAATCAAATCTCCTTGATGTTTCAAATGATGGTCGCTGATGCCTCCCTCACCTGTATTTTGTGCGAAATTTCCGATTTTGGCTCCCGCATTCATCGCCTCAACAGCTTCACCACTCAATGAACCAAAACTCATGGCAGAAATATTGAATATACTTGACGAATACGGCTGTGTACAGTCTTTGTTACCAAATGTCACCCGTGGGTCGTGGTTGAGTGTTTTGAATGCTTTTGGCGCAATGGAATGACACATCCATTCGTAACCTTCCTCATAAACATCAAACTCAGTTCCGAAGGGTATAGTTTGAAGCGTCTTTTTGGCACGCTGATAAATTGTAGAACGATCGATCCTGTGAAAAGGACGACCGTCAATGTCTGATTCAATAAAATATTGATACATTTTTGGCCTTAGGTCTTCCATGACATAACGAAGTCGCCCAAACAGCGGAAATATACGCCTGACTGCGTGACGGGTCTGCAGCATGTCCTGATAGCCCATGTAGGTAGCAACTACAACTATAGCAAAAAGTACATACCAACTCTTGTTCAGAAAGAACCCCAAACCGAATGTTGTTAACAATGTTAAAGTCGAAATAATGACGAATCCCTTACGATGCATAACAAACCTTTTTAATGATTCAAAATAAGTATAATTAGTAAATTTTAATTCCTGTTAAAAACAATTGTTTGCACAAAGCTTTTAATCAGCACTTTTTCGATGTAAATGTATAATTAATTGAGTATTTAAAAAAATCCTGAACACTTTCTTAAAATGAATTTTTTACACAAATTCAAATTGTGTATCAATGCATTAGCACTCATGTCTTTGTAATCCTTTACAGTTCATCATTTTATAAACCCATGACATTTTGAACCAAGACAATGGATTGACACAACTGCAATGAATTGATAATTAAGTAATTGCGATTTTAATGTGTTGATTTGGCTCTGCCAAGGGGATTGTTCAAAATCCATGAAACTGTTCAATTTTTATTAGTTCTAAATAAAATTTCTACACTGAAACCTGAATGATAGAAACAAAATTCTATTTGGTCAATCGGTAAGTTCTATGATTACATCGCCGATATTTCCGTTGGGTGGTTGAATGTGTAGCATGGCTGAAACCGTGGGTGCAATGTCGGTCATATAAGTCGTTCGATTGGTTTTTCCGGGGCGAACACCCCAACCCATAAAGACCAATGGAATGTGACTGTCATAAGGATTCCATGCGCCGTGGGTGGTACCGGTGCCGCTGCCGTATGCATTGAACCATTGCGGCTCCATAATCAACTGAATATCACCCGACCTTTTGTAATTGTAACCATTGATAATCATTTGCTTAATCCTGTCCGGAATACTGGACATGCTGACTTTTTCCATGTCCGCCACAAATGAAATTCCCTTTTGTGCTTTGAAGAAATCAATAACAAGCGTTTTTATTTTTTCTCGATTCAATTGCTTTTCCGCCATCAGTTTGTTGTTTAAAAAAACTTGATTATTGGAAATGGCGTAAATGATTTTGGGATGCCCAAATTCCTTCTCCAACAAATCATTCACTTGATTCATCATGTCGTTTCTCGGAAAATATCCCGCATTGCCGCCTTCATCCATGATGAATTGCGGATTACTGGCCGCTCCATGGTCGGCAGTCAGAAAAACCGTATAATTTTTATGACCGATTTTTTGGTCCAAAAATTTGAAAAAATCTTCCAAATCCTGATCCAGTCTCAGATAAGTATCTTCAATCTTAGCAGAATTTATTGCAAACTGATGACCCACATAATCCGTTGAAGACAAACTGATGGCCAAGAAATCCGGCACATTCGCTGGATTCAGTCCTAAATTTTCTTTCTCCATGATTTCTTTGGCCAGCATCAAGCTAAGCGTGTTGCCAAAAGGCGTAGTTTTGATGATGTCTCTGCCTACCTCTTGGGCTGCGGTTTTCAGCTCAATCGGAAAAGTGACCTTTTGATTTTTCACATAAGGTTCTTCGTAGGGATTGTCATCCTTCAAATGATTCATATAACTGTCCAAATCATAAAGCGGTTGCCAACCACCGTCGATGTATTTTTGGGTGAAATCTTTTTGATTAAAAGCCTTGATATAAGTTGGTAATTCGTTCATATAAAAAGAACTTGTCACCCAGTTGCCGTCCACCATCCAGTACGAAGCATCTCCAAAATGTCCTGCCGGAAGAACCGCTCCCCTGTCTTTGAGTGAAATCCCAATTACTTTGGATTTAAAATCCGTAGCCAATTTCAATTCATCCGTAATGGTGGTGGTCAACAGATTTCGGGGCGACATTTTCCCTGCTTTATGCTCCGGATTCAATCCAACACCATTTACTTCTTCATCCTGCACACAATACATTCTATTTTGGGTTTCCCGTACATAAAAATCATTGCCGGCAATGCCATGAATCGCAGGAACACTGCCCGAATAAACCGTGGCATGACCAATGGCCGTATAAGTGGGTACATAAGGAATCAAGGTATTTTCGGCGGTGAATCCTTCAGAAAGCATTCGTTTGAAACCACCCTCGCCATATCGGTCATAGTATTTGTAAAGGTAATCCCATCTCATCTGATCTACCACAATGCCGACCACCAATTTGGGGCGTTCATTGGTGTTTTTTATTTGTGAAAATGAGTGGCTGAAACCAAGAACAAATAGGAAGAGGAGGAATTTAGAAAACAAAAATTTCATTTGAAATTATTTATCAATAAAGCGAGCCAAAGCTATGGGTTTCGGCTTAATTATCAAACCGAATGGTTTAAGTTTCGGTTAATTTTCTGCTTACTCAATTCCCAGAATCTCTTTGCTAAGCCGTATCATCTTAGAATCTCCGGTGTGTTTTCCTTGGTCGTCAGAGAGTTTGATGACATTTGTCCAAGGCAAATCGGGTTCGGACACGGCCACCATTTTGATGACGATGTTCATGGGCTTCAGACCGACATCATTGGTCAAATTGGTGCCAATACCAAAGGAAATTCCGATTTTCCCTTGTGTGGCTTCCACAATCCGTTTTACTTTTTCCAAATTCAATCCATCCGAAAAAATGATGGTTTTGGACAGTGGGTCAATGTTGAATTTTTTGTAATGTGCAATGGTTTTTTCTGCAAACTCAA
>JAQVKJ010000149.1 GCA_028694715.1 Weeksellaceae bacterium
ATTGTCTCTACCACCGTATCGTATTTTTTCAAGTTTGACAAGGCATTCAGCGCATAACCAAACATGGCTTTTTCTATAGAACCCGATTTGACCATTTTCACATCGGTAACCAGACCAAGATTTTTCCGAAGATTGGCTTCGTCTTGGGGCTTAAATATTTTTTGTTCTCCAGTCTCTTTGTCGATGCCCACCCATTGGGTGTTTTCGCCGGTATATCCTTGACGAATCAATTCGTTGTAAATGTCAAAGGCCTGCTGAAATTCGTTGGCTTTATGGAAGCTCAATGCAGCGTTGTACTTGAACAAATCTGAGTCACCTCCGAGTGCATCAACCAAATAAGAGGCTTCGAGGAATTTTTCTCCGGCCTGTTTGCTTTGGTTAGACTGACTGGCTGAATTGGCTTGGTTGAGCAGGGTTTCTGCTTTTGATCTGATCAGGGGTTCCACTTTTGTAATCAGGTTAGGTTTCAAGTTCAGTTCTTTTGGCTTATTGTAATTTCCTTTTTCGTAAGCTTCATCGGCTTCTGCCCTCGTTTCGTAATATTCAGTGTCTTTTGAGTCTTTGTTTTTTATGGCATACACCACACCGTTCTCATATTTTCTTAATGTACTGAACATTTTGGCAGCTTCGATGGAACGACCCTCCGACATTGCAATTCTACCTGCAGTATAACAATATTTCGCTTTTGATTCGGGGCTGAGCATAACAGAGTTGATATCAATCCCTTCAATTCCTTCTTTTGCTTGTGTCACATTGTTTGCTTCAATTGCTTCGAAGCCAAGATCGATTTCCTTTTCTTGCCCAAAGAGTAATGTGGAAAAACATACAATGGCGATTGCTAAAATAATTTTTTTCATATTTTAATTTTCTATTTCTGAATCTAAATTAGTGTTTTTGTCTGAATTATCCATCGATGAATCCAGATTTTCATTCTGATTGTCTATCAATTCCTGTGATTCATCGTCCACATCTTCTTCTTCATAAGCAACTTTTGCTACCGCTGCAATTCCGTCGCCTTTTTTCAGATTTATGAGTCTCACGCCCTGAGTTGCACGGCCCATCACCCGCATTTCTTTCACACCGGTTCTAATGGCGACACCAGATTTGTTGATGATCATCAGATCGTCTTGGTCGGTCACAGATTTGATTGCAATCAGTTTTCCGGTTTTATCGGTCACATTCAAGGTGGTAACTCCTTTGCCCCCACGATTGGTGATTCGGTAGTCTTCGATGGAACTTCGTTTGCCATACCCCTTCTCAGAGACCACAAGAACTGTTTCATTTTCAGGGTCTTCAACCACAATCATTCCGATGACTTCATTTTCATCGCTGCCGAGATTGATGCCTCTGACACCAGAAGCGGTTCGTCCCATGGGGCGAACTTTTTCGTCTTCAAAGCGAATCGCTTTACCGCTGAGCGACCCAATCATGATTTGGCTTTTGCCATCGGTCAGTTTGGCTTCCAACAATTGGTCTCCTTCTCTGACAGTAATCGCATTGATACCGTTGACTCTTGGTCTGGAGTAGGCTTCCAAAGAAGTTTTCTTAACGATTCCTCGTTTGGTGACCATAATAACAAAATGGTTGTTCACATATTCTTCATCTCTCAAGTCATGGGTTTTGATGTAGGCCCTGACTTTGTCACCGGGTTCAATATTGATTAGGTTCTGGATGGCCCTTCCTTTAGAAGTTTTTGAACCTTCGGGAATTTCGAATACGCGCATCCAAAAACATCTACCTTTTTCGGTAAAGAACAACATATACTGGTGGTTGGTAGCGACGACCATGTATTCGAGGAAATCCTCGTCTCTTGTAGCTGCTCCACGGTTGCCGACTCCTCCTCTCGACTGTTTTTTGTATTCGGTAAGCGGTGTTCTTTTTATGTAACCCAGGTGACTGATGGTCACCACCATTTCCTCGTCAGGAATCAGGTCTTCGATGTTCATTTCGCCACCGGCATAATCTATTTCTGATCTTCTTTCATCTCCGAATTTTTCTTTGATTTCGAGCAATTCATCCTTGATGATTTTCATTCTCAGATCGTGGCTGGCAAGCACTTCTCTCAAATAATCGATGTGCTTCATCAATTCTTCATACTCCGATTTTATTTTGTCGATTTCAAGTCCGGTGAGTGTTCTCAATCTGAGTTCCAGAATCGCTCTGGCTTGAATTTCGGAAAGTTCAAAAGCTTCAATCAAACCATTACTAGCATCATCGGGTGTAGCGCTTTCACGGATGATTTTAATCGCTCGGTCCAAATCGTCCTGGGTACCGATGACTTTCATGTAGCCTTCGAGTATATGTGCTCTTTCCTCGGCTTTTCTCAGTTCAAATTCGGTCCTTCTGACGACCACATCGTGCCTGTGGTTAACAAAATGGTGAATCATGTCTTTCAGATTCAGTTGTTCAGGGCGGCCATTTACCAAAGCAATATTGTTGATACTGAAAGATGATTGCAGTGCAGTATGCTTATAGAGCAGGTTGAGTACCACATTGGGTACGGCGTCCATTTTCAGCACATAAACCACACGCATTCCGTTTCTGTCAGATTCGTCTCTGATTTCTGAAATTCCTTCCAGTTTGCTTTCTTTGATTAAATCGGCGGTACGCTGGATCATGTCTGATTTATTGACCTGATAGGGTATTTCGGTAACGATGATACAGTCACGGCCTTGTACTTCTTCAATGATTGCTTTTCCTCTAATCACTACTCTACCTCGTCCTGTTTCGAATGCTTCCTTCACGCCACTGTATCCGTAGATGATTCCACCGGTTGGAAAATCAGGGGCTTTCACAAACTGAATCAATTCGTCTGTAGTGATGTCATTGTTGTCAATATATGCAATGGTGCCGTCAATCACTTCTGATAGATTGTGAGGAGCCATATTGGTGGCCATCCCTACAGCAATTCCCGAAGTTCCATTGACCAGCAGATTGGGAATTCTGGTGGGCAATACTTTCGGTTCCTGCAGTGAATCATCAAAGTTATTTTGAAAGTCAACGGTTTCCTTATCAATATCGGCGAGCATTTCTTCTGAGATCTTTTGCAGTCTTGCTTCCGTATATCGCATGGCCGCCGGTGGATCGCCATCGACAGAACCAAAGTTGCCCTGCCCGTCCACCATCAGGTATCTGAGTGACCAAGGTTGCGCCATGCGAACCATGGTATCATACACCGACTGATCTCCGTGTGGGTGATATTTACCCAATACTTCGCCCACGATACGGGCAGATTTTTTGTGTGCACGATTAGACAATACACCCAGTTCGTACATACCAAACAAAACCCTTCTGTGTACCGGCTTCATGCCGTCTCTCACATCGGGCAAGGCCCTGGAAACAATCACCGACATCGAATAATCGATGTAGGCTGACTTCATTTCATCCTCAATGTTGATTGGGATTAATCTTTCTCCTTCACTGTTCATTCATATTCTTTTTAAGTTCTGCCGAATTCACAGGAATCCGGTTTAAAATCTTGATTATACAACATGTTTTTGTAGTCGCTCAGAAAAAAATAACGACTACGAAATTACAAGGTTGCAAAGTACGAATTTTCGCTGGCACAACGAATGATATTTGAGTTGATTTTTCAACAAATTCAACACAATGTGTGAATATTTTTCTGCTTATTATTTTTGAAAATTCAATTTTCTATTTATTAGAATTATCCTACTTATAATCAGTGCATTAAATTGTTAGAATGACAAATAATTAAAGTGATGGATGAGCAAATTCATACGAGGGCTGTTTATTTCTTTGTAATATTGTGAAATTCAATGTAAATATGGACAGACCGATTTATAATTTCTTCACCAACGATCACGAAAGAATCGACAAATTACTCGACCGAGCCGTAAAAAATCCAAAAGCAATTGATTTGGAATTGTACCATCGATTTAGAGTAGGCTTGCTCACTCACATTAAAATGGAAGAAAAAATTCTTTTCCCGGCAGCCGTGCTTGGAAATGGCGGACAGCCCATTCCTCTGGCGGCAAAACTAAGACTGGACCACGGTGCCCTGACAGCACTGATGACCATTGAGCCGCAAATGAAAATGGTGAAAGTGCTGAAACACATACTCGAAGTTCATGACCAACTTGAAGAAGAAGAAGGGGGCATGTATGATATGTGTGAAAATCTCACCCGACACCAAACCGCAGAGGTCATGGAGAAACTTTCGAAAGTCTCAGAAGTTCCGGTTCATCCTTTCAATACACATCCAGTGGTGTTTGAAGCAATGAAAAGAGCACTCCTCAGAGCAGGATTTGATTACGACAAACTGGCAGAGACTCTGGATTTAAACTCCTGAATATAGGGAACTTGAGATTCATTTTCTGAATCATTCACCACTTTTGAAACCACATTCTTTGCAGAAATAATGCCGTCTGATATTGCCAAATGGCTCACCGGCTATGGCTGAAAAAAGTGAAAATATAATTTTTGAGAAACTACTTTTCCCGTAGGTAAATTCAATGTTTTCAGAACCACAATTCGAACAGATCAAAGGTTCTGAGTTTTCAGCTTCTAAGATTTCAACCGCTTTTTCATAATCCTCCTCTCTCACTCTTAGCTCTATGCCTGCATTCAGTATGCCCGACATGTTCGGAAAAGTATTCATAAAATGATCTCCAAACACAAAAGCTTCAATGCCGTTTTCTTCCAACAGGCCTTTGTGGA
>JAQVKJ010000150.1 GCA_028694715.1 Weeksellaceae bacterium
AAATCAAGGCCGGGAAATTTGAATTTTGGTAGTTCGAGTCGCTGGTCGTACTCACCGAATTTTTCAACGAGTTCAGCACCGATTTTGTCCACCGTTTCTTCTTCGCTTACTTTTTCTATTGTCAATTCTACATCCTTGTCATTTTTGGCGGGAATGTGGGTAATGTTCTCGGTGGGTTTTTGTTCAATTTGGGTTTTGGGAGGGATTTCATCAAATTCTTTTCTTTGTGAATCCTCGAATTTGTTTTCTGTGAAACTATCTTCGGTAGTAATGTCAGGAGTAGTATCATTAGTCTCGGGTTTCTGGGTATTTCTACCGTCGAGCCCCCCGGAATCTCTTTCGAGTTTTTCAGCAATGCTGTCGGGGGTAATTCTCCAGTTGACGATGATGTATATCAACAGACTGAGAAGCAGCGCAATTCCGGTGCCGGTTTTGCCGATGAAGGAATTGAGCAAGTCGTTGATTTCAAAACCCATGACACCGTGCAAGATGCCGATATTGCCAAAAAATCCAAACGCAATAGGCAACCAAATCAGAAAGAAAAGACTGTTGTAAAAGAGTGTAAAAGGTTTGAGTCTCTTTGATTTAATCAGTATTTTTATGCCGAGTAGAATCAGGAAAACGGGTAGAAACAGTGCGGTAACTCCTATTCCGTTGTAGATGATGAGTTCACCCAGATAGGCTCCGATTTTTCCCATCATATTATTGGGAAGTAATTCCCGGTTCCAGAAATCTCCCAATTGACTTTGGTCGTTGGTGTAGTTCATTAGGTATGAAATGAATGAAATGAGAAGAAACAATCCGGCAGAAACCAAAATCACTCCGGCCACGCTTGTCAAAACTTTCTTTCTTGGATGTTGATTCATTGTAAACTTCTGATTGTCCATTTCAAGGCTGAAAAATTCAATTTACAAAAGTAAATAAAATTATTTCATTTGAATTATACACCTTTCACAATCCTCTTATTTTGATTGCTCAGTCCGAATCGTAGGATTTGGGGCTTAATTTCTGATTTTGAATTTGTAGATTTGCCAAATTATAAAGTAAAAAAATTCTTTTGAAACCGGGTCAATCAATTCATTGGGATGCAAAACAGTTCGGAAAGCTCAGTCCGCTGATGCAGGATTATCTGAACAGGAAACCAATTACCGAACAGTTTTTCGTGCGTTTCCCCAACGAAAAATCATTGATCGAACAAACCCGTGTCAAGCTTAAATCATATAAAAACAGAGAAATTCTGTGTGAAACATTGAAACGACAACTTTCATTTCTGGAACTCAGTGAAATTCAAAAAGAAAACATTGAAAAACTGAAACTGCAAAATACGGTGACCATTACCACAGGACACCAACTGAATCTTTTTACCGGTCCGGTTTATTTTTTTTATAAAACCCTCCAAGTCATTCAATGTTGCAAACTGATGAACCAAAAATATTCTGAGTACAATTTCGTGCCGATTTTCTGGATGGCCACCGAAGACCATGATTTTGAAGAAATCAATCATTTTTATTTCAAAGGAAAAACTTATCATTGGGATCGAGGAACACAGGGCGCAGTAGGCAGATTGAATTTGGAAGGAATTGAGCAGGTTTTTGAAAACTTTTGTAAATCATTGCCTGCGTCCGAAAGGGCAGATGAGCTGAAAAAGCTGTTTGAGGAAGCTTATCTGAAATCCAATACCCTGACCGAGGCCACACAAAGACTGATTCAGAAGTTGTTCAGTGATTTTGGACTATTGATGGTTGACGGTGATGACAAAGCACTGAAGAAACTGATGATTCCTACATTTGAAGAGGATTTGCTCAAAAACACTGCTTTTCATAAAATTAGTGAAACCAACAGTAAATTGATAGAAAACGGATACAAAACTACCGCCCATGCAAGGGAAATCAATTTGTTTTATTTGGGCGATGGTAGTATTCGTGAAAGAATTGTGCTGGAGAATGAACAATACAAGGTGCTGAACAGCAATTTTGTTTTCAGTCGTGAAGAGATTATAAGGGAATTGAATGAACGAACCGACAGATTCAGCCCGAATGTCATCATGCGACCATTATACCAAGAAACGATTTTGCCCAATATTGCATACATTGGCGGAGCGGGTGAATCGGCTTATTGGTTGCAGCTCAAGGATTTTTTTGAAGCCATGAAAATTGATTATCCATTGGTGATTGTACGAAATTCAGTGCTAATTTTGACTCATAGGCAAAGAAAAAAACTGGAAAAGTTGTCGATTGATTATTCTGAATTGTTTAGACCGCTTCATGAAATCATCAACAGAAATGTTCTCATGAATACTGAAACAGAAATTGGTTTTCAAGAATATGAAAACCAATTGAACAACATCTTTGAAGAAATCGCCAAAGAGGCAGTGAAAACCGATGTGACATTTTCAAAGATGGTGGCTGCGCAGCACAAAAAACAAATGAAGGGAATGCATCAGCTCATCAAAAGACTGGGTCGTGCTGAAAGAAGGAGGCAGGCAGAAAGAGTGAAGAAAATTGAAACGCTGTACGACGAGTTATTCCCCCAAAACACACTTCAGGAGAGGATTGTCAACTTTTCTGAATTCTATCTGGAACACGGAAAGGATTTCATCGAAAAGCTTGTTGATGAAATAAAACCGATAGATTTTTGTTTTACAATTAGAACATTCGATAATTAAAAGTATTGTATTTTTGATTTTCAAACCCATACTCAATGAAGAAGACTTTTGGTTTATTGTTTCTGTTTTTGATGAGCGGATTGTTATTTGCACAACAGAAGACGCACAAAGTTCAGCCACAGGAAACAGTTTACGGAATTTCCAGACAATACGGAGTAACTCAGGATGATTTGGTGGAAGCCAATCCCTTTCTGAAAGAAAGAGTACTGCAAGTAGGCGATGAGCTCGTCATCCCCGGAAAGTCCGGTGCACAGGGAGACGGAAACATCAAAACCAAACAGGACGGAAATATCAATGCAGTTGTCACCCAAGTGGAGGATGCACAGGTGTACATTCCAAAAGAAGACACTAATTTTATTTACCTCGAAATCAAACCCAAACAAACGATTTATTCGTTGACCAAAGAATACGAAATCTCAGAAGAAGCACTGAAAAGCCTGAACCCACAATTGAAAGACGGACTGAAGGCAGGATACATCATCAGAATTCCTAAAAAATCAAACAGAACCAACGAGGAAGTCATCCCGGAAGGAATGTATAAGGTGAAAAGAGGGGACACTGTTTATTCGCTTTCCAAAATGTTCAATGTCAATTCCGACGAATTTTATATCGCCAACCCAGATGTACAACTGAACGGACTGATAGTGGACACATACATTCACATTCCACAGAAAGGAAAAAATACGGGGGTCATTCAAGACGGATTCATCGAACACAAAGTCAAAGCGGGTGAAACGATATATTCCATTACCAAATTGTACCGTGTAAGTTTTGAAGATTTACTCAGATTCAATCCAGAATTGTCCGAAGGACTGAGAGCGGGAATGATACTCAAAATTCCTCTTCGAGAGGGGGCAGACATCATCAAAGTTGACACCAAAATCAAAAGAGTGGACGATGGCAAAATCAACATAGCTCTGATACTGCCCTTCCACTTGGACAATCCGTCAGGGAGCAATGTAGAAAAACAAATTTCAACCGACATACTCATCGGAGCCAAAGTCGCTTTGGATTCGCTGGCATATACAGGAAAAAAAATCAATTTGAAAGTATTTGATTCCTCCAACGGTGCTCAAAAAGTAGAAACCATGATTGCAGAAAATGATTTCTCTCAATTCGATGCTGTGGTCGGACCGCTATTTGCTTCCAATTTCAAATCGACCGCCATCATGCTTTCAGGTTCGGGCATCACCGTGGTTTCTCCAATCAGTAATTCAGAAGATTTGAGTGAACTCGAGAATGTACTCGTTGTCACCGCTTCCGACAAAGATGTGGCAGATGCCATTGTGAACGAAGTTGCAGGTGAGTACAAAGGAGAGCAAATCCTGGTGCTCACAGACACTCGAAACCTCGAATTGGCAGAATATTTTGTTGACAATCTGAAAAGAAAAGCTTCAACAGCGAACATCAACCTCATCCAAGACATCAACCAACTTCGTCAGCAATCTACTACAGTGGACGAAAGACTGAGTGACGGAACAGTGGTGGAAAAACAATTGTTTGCTCCTTTGGTTACTGTTCTGGTGTCTGACAACAATTCGCTGGGAAATCAGTATGTGGATAAAATCAAGGAAATGGACGCCGAAAACCTGAAAGCCTACGGTGTGAAATTTGTCAATGCATACGATGTGTACAGCGAGAAAAACAAATCCAATATCGCAGTACTCAAAAACATTGGCGTTACATTTGCCACCAACCGACTGGTGAATGTTTATGGAAAAAACGAAAGAATTACATTACAGAAATTCTTGGATTTGTATTGCGAAATCCCCAACGAATACCGTCAACTCGGATTCGATGTTTTCTATGACTTAGTGGACAGAATGAATACCCGCGGCGATGTACTCAACAATCTGAGCAGTGAAAAAACAAGACTTTCGACCAAATTCAAATATGAAAAACGAGGCAAAGCCCATGTGAACACAGGCGTCAGAGTCATCAGACTGTTCACGCCACTGGACGAATCACCCGATGAGGTGGAATGATTTGGTATGTCCCAATTTTTTGTA
>JAQVKJ010000151.1 GCA_028694715.1 Weeksellaceae bacterium
ATTAAATCAATAATAAAGAGAGTTACAATCCCTCTGCTCCCACAAAACTCAAAAAACCTTACAGAAAACTGTGAGGTTTTTTTGTTTTCCGAAGATCCGAAAACTTGTTTTTCTCTATGGAAACAATCCCCTCATTCTGTTTTTTGGGAAAGGGAAATCGTACCTCCAGGCGTCTTCAAACCTCTGCCCAATTCCTTCAGGAAAAGTTGCGTACGAAGATTCGTGCGAGATTTCAAGTGTTTTTCTGCAACTGTTTATTGAAAGAGAGGCATGCTTGGTTTGCAGCTTTCAAATGAAACGAATAATTCAGAGAATAAACAGCGAAAATTTGAACGAACCCCCTTCAATTGTCCCTTGAATGAAACTGAATTTTAATGTATAATTATTAAAAAAATAACATTTTCCTTTTATTTTTTTCTTAATTTTGGATAAAATAATTTATATAACGATGGGATTATTTTCATTTATTAAAGAAAAGGGAGCCAAAATTTTTGGTAAAAAAGAGGAAGAAGCTCAGGTAGAAGAGAAAAAAACATTAAAAGCACAAGCACTGCTTGATTATGTTAAACAACTGGGATTGCCCTACAACAGCATCAAAATTTCGGTGACCGACGACGATGTGAAAATTGAAGGTGAAGTTGCCTCACAACAGGATGCCGAGAAAATTTTACTCGCCATTGGAAATGTTGAGGGCGTTGATCAAGTGGACAATCTGATGGCAGTCGCTGAACCCGCGCCACAGGCACAGTTTTACACCGTTGTAAGTGGAGATACTCTTTCGAAGATTTCTAAACAGTATTATGGTGATGCCAATAAATACCATACGATTTTTGAGGCCAACCGCCCCATGCTTGATCATCCCGATAAAATTTATCCGGGTCAGGTGCTGAGAATACCTGAAATGTAAAACAACATCAAAAATCCTCTTGCCCAAGAGGATTTTTTTATTTTGAATCAAACCTGAACAAACTCATTCGGAATTCCCTTCCACAACCAACACCATTTCACCTTTCAGGTTTCTTTGTTCAGTTGTTTCGTGTAATTCTCCCAGAGTTCCGCGCAAAGTTTCCTCAAACTTTTTCGAGATTTCCCTCGACAGACTTGCCTTCCTTCCTGCGCCAAAATTATCGACCAAATCTTTCAATGTTTTGATGATTTTATGAGGTGATTCATAAAAAACCAAAGTCCTTTTTTCGTTCTTTAGTTCTTTCAGTTTGCCTTGTCTTCCTTTTTTGACGGGCAAAAATCCTACAAATACAAATTCGTTTGAAATCAGACCCGAAACCGTCAGTGCCGGTACCAAGGCAGTGGCCCCTGGAAGCGCACATATCTCAACTTCATTTTCAATGCAAGCTTTGGCCAACAAATATCCTGGGTCAGATATGCCCGGCGAACCGGCATCGGTGATCAACGCAAAGTTTTTTCCTTCCTTTAGTTGTCTAATGATTTCTTCGGTCAGTTTGTGTTCGTTGTGAGCGTGATAACTGCGCATAGAGGTAGAGACATTGAAGTGTTTCAACAACTTACCGCTGTTTCGGGTATCCTCGGCCAATATCAAATCCACCTCATTGAGGGTTTCAATCGCCCTAAAAGTCATATCCTTGAGATTTCCAATGGGTGTGGGAACCAAATAAAGTTTTCCTGCCATACAGCGAATTTAGGCTGAAAAATTTAAAATAGACTTAAAACTTGATTATTACGAATAAAAATGTATAAATTGGCACTAAAATTATCCTGAAATGAAACATTTTTGCCTCGGAATTTTATTCGCTTTTTGGGGCATGAACATCCATTCTTATGCCCAAGAAATTCTTCCCAAAGGCTTAACGCCTCAGGAGGAAAGTCTGATTGCTGATTATCAGTTCAGCGGCACGCATTATACGCCACCACCCACTGAATCTGTCAGAACTTCTGCGCAATGGGAAGAAGTTGAATATCTGGTATTGGGTTGGACACCCGGTTATCAGAACATCCAACGACAGATTGTTGAGGCCGCTGTGGAGGAATGCAAGGTGCTGATAGCTACAACCAATCAGACTTCTGTGGAAAATTATCTGAGCACAAACGGAGTTGACATTACCAATGTTGAGTTTGTGAATGCACCCATCAACAGTATCTGGATTCGGGATTATGCTGGCAATACCGTATATACCAATGATGTTGGACAAAGGGCATTGGTCGATTGGATATACAACCGCCCTCGACCTTTGGATGATGTAATTCCGTCTTATCATGCAGCTTATCTGGACATTCCGTTGTATGTAACTGATACTGCACCGGCAGACTTGGTCAATACGGGCGGGAATTTCATGTCGGACGGATTGGGCAACGCCTTTGCATCGAAACTTGTGCTGATGGAAAATCAGGCGGGGAATCCCTATGGGGTCAGTCCCAAGACCGAAGACCAAGTAGACCAAATTATGCTGGATTACATGGGAATTGATTCCTACCGAAAAATGACAGTTTTGCCTTATGACGGGATTCACCACATTGATATGCACATGAAACTTCTCGACGAAGAGACGATTTTGGTAAGTAAATATCCCGAAGGAGTAGCAGACGGCCCGCAGATTGAAGAAAATATCAATTATATCACAAGTTCTTTCCAAACACCTTTCGGCAATGATTATGAAATCAAATGGATTCCGGCACCACCAAGTGAGACCGGGAATTATCCCGATACCGGCGGTGCCTACCGTACATATACCAACGCCTTGATTGTTAACAAAACAATATTGGTGCCCGTTTATCGACCTGAAGTGGACGAAGAAGCACTGCAAATCTGGCAGGAGGCCATGCCGGGTTATCGGATTGTGGGCATCGATGTGGACGACCCCAGCGAACCACTGATTTTCGGAAACGGAGCGATTCATTGCATCACCCATACCATAGGCGTGGCTGAACCGCTGTGGATAGTACACGAAAAAATTAGGGAGGTCAATACAATCAATAATATTCAAGTAAAAGCCCAAATCAAGCACATTTCAGGTGTTGCACAAGCCAAGGTATATTGGCGTCAGTCAGGTGAAATTGTTTTTCAGGAAGCGAGTATGACCCATGTGTCTGACGACAACTGGACCACCGGTTTGTCGATTCCTTCGGGTTCGGAAGCAATCGATTATTACATCTGGGCAGAAGCCAATTCGGGTAAATCCATTGCAAGGCCGATGCCGGCTCCGGAGGGTTACTGGACCTTCACCGTAAATGCAATGTCCATTTCTGACTGGGCCGAGCAAAACATCAAAGGACCCTATCCGAATCCTGCCAAAGACAAGGTTTATTTTGATTTGAAGAACATACCCGGGCAGGTAAATATTTCAATCTACAATCTGGTGGGACAGAAAGTTTTCAATGACACTTTGGAGAATGCAGACGGCAGAATGACATTGAAATTAAATCCATCCTTCAGTGGAATCTATATTGTGAATTTCGAAGGTGAATTCGGGAAGGTGACGAGGAAGCTAATGGTGAAGTAACTTTGATGGATGCGAAAAGATGGCTGGGTCTTTTTGACCGGTTTCTAAATAACTTTTCCAAAGTTCAAAACTTTGGAAAAGTTAAGCATCATACTCACTTCACTTTCACCGATAAATCCAGCATTTTTGTGATAGATTTTTCAGCCCTTTGCCTCAACTCTTCTTCGATAAGAATTTCGGGCAACTCATATTTCATGCACAAATAAACTTTTTCCATGGTGTTTCGTTTCATGAAAAAGCATTCTGAGCAGTTGCAGTTATTTTCGTCCGAAGTCATGGCAGGGATGAGGGTTTTGCCGGGTGCCATTTTTTGCATTTCGTGAATGATTCCTGCTTCGGTGGCCACAATGAACTCTTGAGCATCATCGGTTTGCACAAAATTCAGCAATCTGGAAGTTGACCCCACAAAATCGGATGCGTTCAGCACCGGTTCTTCGGACTCAGGATGTGCAATCAGTTTTGCGTTGGGGTGTTCGGCCAATTGTCTGGCAATTCTTTCCAGCGAAAATGCTTCGTGTACTATGCATGCTCCGTCCCAGAGTATCATGTTTCTGCCCGTAACTTTGTTGAGGTATTTGCCCAGATTTTTGTCGGGTGCAAAGATGATTTCTTGTTCTTGTGGGAGTGAATCCAATATGGTTTTGGCATTAGAAGAAGTAACGATAATGTCGCTTTCGGCCTTCACACCAGCATCGCAGTTGATGTAGCTGATGACGATGGCGTTGGGGTGTTCGGCACGCATGGCTCTCAATCCTTCGCCCGAACAGGAATCGGCAAGCGAGCAACCGGCCTTCAGGTCGGGCAGAACCACTTTTTTGGTTGGATTTAGGATTTTGGCGGCTTCTGCCATGAAATGCACTCCACAGAAAACAATCATGTCTGCATCGGTTTCCGCAGCGGCCCTGGCAAGTTGGAGACTGTCGCCCAAAAAATCTGAGATGTCCTGAATTTCGGGAATTTGGTAGTAATGCGCCAAGATGATTGCGTTTTTTTCTTTTCTCATCCGATTGATTTCGGCAATCAAATCGGTGCCTTCCGGAATTTCAATGTCCAAAAAGCCTTTTTTATCGAGCATTGTGCTTGCATCTGTCAAGAGTGTTTCCATCTTTATTTGGTTTTATTAGATACGCTTATCAATTAATGTTCCGAAAATGTATCTCGTTCCCATTTGA
>JAQVKJ010000152.1 GCA_028694715.1 Weeksellaceae bacterium
AAAATACACACACAAACTTTCGGACGGCCTTCGGGCCGTTTTTTTGTAGGGGTATTCTTGGATTCATTCCAACTTTCCAACTTTCCAACTTAATTTATTATCTTTGATTCGTCAAAACCACTGAAAAACATAACATTAAAAACTCGTTTGATGAACAAATACACAATTACAGCCATCATATTGTCATTGGGAATAGTAGCTGCTGCTGCGATTGCTGGCAGTGCTTTCAAAAACAGAAATTTCTCGGACAACACCATTTTGGTTACGGGCTTGGGCACAAAGACATTTACCTCTGACTTAATTACTTGGAGCGGCAGATTTACCCAGACCGACTATGAATTAAAAGTCGCTTATGAAGGATTGGAGTCCAACCGAAATACCATAAGAGAATACTTGATTTCTAAAGGGATTCCGGAAGACCAAATTATTTTTTCGGCAGTGAACACATACAAAAGAACCAATTACAGCACTGATGAATATGGCAGATCGAGGGAAGTTTTTGCCGGCTACGAATTGTCGCAATCGGTTTCGATTGAAAGCAAGGAAGTTGAAAAAATTGAAGCCCTGTCCAGGAACATTACGGAAATCATCAATCGAGGAATCGAATTTAATTCGTCGCCACCTAATTATTTCTATACCAAACTGGCAGAAGTCAAGCACGAGATGATTGCCGATGCCACCAAGGACGCCAAATTGAGAGCGGAAAGAATCGCTGACAATGCAGGTGCAGAACTCGGCAAATTGAAAAGTGCCAGGACCGGTGTCATTCAAATTACAGCACCCAATTCCAACGAAGAATATTCTTATGGAGGGACTTTCAATACCTACTCAAAAGAAAAAGAAGCCAGCATCACCATACGATTGGAGTATATGGTGAAAAATTAGTTTGAAGATACCACACAAAGCAATTACTGTTCATCCATCAAGCCTGCTTTGTAGGCAAAATTTTGTGCAAATTCAATAATATAAGCAGAAACATCTTCGTCATTGGTTGCTCTTTGATATGAATCTGCCATTGAAATAAAGATCTGGTGAAAGAACTGTTTCATGTCATCGAGCGGCATGTCCTTTGTCCAAAGATCCAGCCTGAGTGCCTCTTTGGTTTTATCGTCCCAAACTGACATCAGCGCAGCTTTGGTCGCCTGATTTTTCACTCCTCCGTCTTCTGCATTCCACGACATTTTTTCGGGAATATGATTCTCGTCCAGCTCAACATCTATTGTGATTTGTGTTTTTTTCATTTATTCAATTTCTATTTGTTGGGTTTGTATTTTGATTCTTTAAAAATGGTTTGATTGTCGAGCAAAATAAAATCGGACAAAGAGACTTCAGGATGTCTGTCCAGATATTTCCTACATATCTGCCAACCTACCCAAGCACCGATTCTACCGGGTGATTCGGTTTCGACCTCATTTCCGAATTTGGAATAGGGCGCGGGCTGGAGAAATTTCTCTCGGATTTCTTTATTGGCATCAAAAATCAAGTTTTGTTCTACAAAGAAGTTCCAGATTTCAGCCTCATTTTCCTCTGCCCAATCCAGTTGTTCTTGAGTATAACCGATTTTTAGTTCATCCGTTGTTTCGGGCAACAAAGCATCTGCAATGATTAGCATTTTTCCTTCATCCACCATCAAATCAATGAAAGCTTGCTGGCGCGGATTAAAGGGAACCAACTGCTCTGCAACTGCGTGCACCGTTTTGGGAATCAGATTTTCAGGATTCATGCTTTCTGCCAAATACGGATATACTTTTTCTGCTTTGTACCATGCATTGTCTTTGCCAAGAAAACCGTCTAATGCTATGAAAAGCAAACCCTGATTGCGGTCGTAAAGCACCGAACGGTCATAAATGTTCTGCATACCCGAAGAATAAGTGTACACATCAGGAATCAGTTCGGCAGGAAAATATTTTCTGAAATAAGCAAAAGACTGCTCGAGTTCTTGTTTGTATTTTCCGTCTTTGAAAACCGCATTCACACTGTCGTAAACAGCAATTTCAGCCGAATCCCTTCGCTGTCTCTCCCATACTTCATCCTCAACGCCGAGCTGAAAAAAAAATGGAAACTCAGACTGAAGTTCTGACAAAGGAATTTTGACATCAAAAAAACTGCGGCTGATGTCGGTGAACGACAGCTCCACCTGTTCTTCTGGTTTGGCGGTCGTCCATCGGTCTTCTTTTTTGCATGAAATCAATGCAAACAACAACAAACAACTCGTCCAATACACTGTTTTCATTATCTTTGATAAAGTTTTTGAAACGCAAATTTACACATATAATGCAGACTGAAAAAATCATTGAACACATTGTCAACTGGATGAGCGAATATTTAAAGAATTCAAAACAAAAGGGTTTTGTCATCGGGATTTCGGGTGGCGTGGATTCGGCAGTAGTATCAACGCTTTGTGCCAAAACGGCTTGTCCGGTTTTGTGTCTTGAGTTGCCCATTCATCAGGAAGCAAATCAGGTGTTGAGGGCAAAAAAACATATTGAATGGTTGAAATCAAATTTTGATCAGATTGAAAGTTTAAGCATTGATTTGAGTTTGGTTTATGATGATTTTGTAAATGCAGTGAGTGCAGATGAGGAAAATGATGCTTCTCGGTTTTCGTTGGCCAACAGTCGTGCACGCTTCAGAATGTTAACCATGTATTATTATGCGGGTCTCAGAGGATTGATTGTGGCGGGAACAGGTAATAAAATTGAAGATTTTGGCATAGGTTTTTTCACCAAATACGGTGATGGAGGTGTGGACATTGGTCCGATTGCAGACCTGATGAAATCTGAGGTTTATGAACTGGCGAAGACATTGCAAATCATTCCTGAAATTCAAAATGCTGTTCCCACCGACGGATTGTTTGGCGACAACCGCAGTGATGAAGAGCAGATTGGTGCAACTTATGACGAGCTGGAATGGGCAATGAAGCTGTTTGAAAAAGGACATCTTGCCGACGAATTCAGTGGCAGACAGAAAGAAGTTTTTGAGATTTACACCCAAAGGCATTTGGCTAATTTACACAAAATCAAGCCGATTCCCGTTTGTGAGATTCCGAAAGAATGGAAGCTTTAGCATTGTCTTTTCAAGTCCTTATCGGTTTTGGCAATTTTCTTGAAGAATGATTCACTTTGACACAATTCAACTGTAAAATCAGTCAGTCCCTTGACAGCACCCCAAACCTTTGTATAATTCATTTTACTTTCTTTAAAAATTCTAAATTCTCTTTAACAAAAGCAAAGGTTTAAATGTCAACAAGTTGGTATTTGTCATTATTCATCAAATTCTCAACTGCATTTATCGTTCAAAATTGACTAAAATTAATTAAATTTGCTGATTAAAATCATAATAATATGTCCGACATCTTAGAGAACAGTATCAATATTTGTGACTTATTTCAAAATCCCGATATCCTCAAAAACTTCAGCAGCGAAGAATTGGCTGAGTTGAGCCATGAAAAGAGAAGCATCTCCTACAAAAAAGGAAATTTAATTATTGAGGAAGGCGCAACGCCAAAAGGAATTTACTTTATAGAAAAAGGCACAGCCAAACTCTTTAAGCTTGGATTCAACGGCAAGGAACAAATCATTCGTTTCACCAAAGCCGGAGACATCATCGGTTATCGTTCCATACTGTCACACCAGCCTTTTGGTGCATCCGCAGCTGCCATGGAACCAACTGAAGTTTGTTTTATTCCCGAAAAGTTTTTTCTGAAAATCCTTGAAATTCACCCCAAACTCGCATTTGATGTGCTCAGGAGAATCGCGGAAGATTTGGGAGAATCTTCGGATACTATCACATTCCTTGCCCAAAAGACAGTGCGCGAAAGATTGGCCGAAGTGCTGATTCTACTCGAACACAAACTGGGCACCGACGAGGACGGATTTATCAACATATCACTTACCCGCGAAGAGATGGCCAATTTGATTGGTACTGCCACAGAATCAGCCATCCGACTGATTTCTGAATTCAGAACCGACAGACTGATAGAGGTTGACGGGCGAAAAATAAAAATCCTCGACCATCAGAAACTAATCAAACTCGGGCATGTGAGTTGATTTTAGATTTCCGAATTTTCGATTGCCCTGAATTGAAATTTATCAGAAATTCAGGGATAACCTCCAATTAAAATCATTCAGCTAAGCCTCCTCTTCAAAATACTCAAACAGAAAATCATTGTACGGGAAACGGGTGATGTGGATTTTCTTTACTTCCTCGTAAATTGTTTTTCGCAATTCATCCAAATTTTCCTTTTTGGTTGCAGAAATAAACAAAGTAGGATGTTCGCTTTTGGCCATCCAGGTTCGTTTCCATTCTTCTAATGAGATATTTTCCCGCGTAGATTCGGTCAAATCATCTTCGACTTTTTTCTCATAAGTGAAATTATCTATTTTATTGAAGACCAATATTGTTGGTTTGTCCTTGCTTTGGATTTCATCCAGCACCTGATTGACCGACTGAATCTGGTCTTCAAATCCCGGATGAGAAATGTCCACCACATGAATCAATAAATCTGCCTCACGGACTTCGTCCAAAGTGGATTTGAAGGATTCCACTAATTGGGTGGGGAGTTTTCTGATGAATCCTACGGTATCGGTCAACAAAAATGGCAGATTACCAATCACGACCTTGCGCACTGTCGTATCCAAAGT
>JAQVKJ010000153.1 GCA_028694715.1 Weeksellaceae bacterium
TCAGTATTCTTACTTCATGATGGAGTGCGGTCAATCGGTTAGAAAGACTGCTCCCCACCAATCCACTCCCACCGGTAATCAGGACTGTTTTCATCTTTTTGTTTATTCGGGTTGAGTGTCATTTAATTTTTGAACGGTCAATTACAAAAAAACACCCAATTCATAAATTATGATTAATTTCGTAATGACAAATGTACATCAAATGGATTTGGAGGATGAATTGATTTTTCCAAAACTCGAAAAATCTAAGGGTACCAAGAAAAAGGAAAAGATATTTGAAATTATTTTTGAAGCAGATACCTTTTACGGAAAATTGTTTGATGTAGTTCTGCTGATTACGATTCTTATCAGTGTGATGCTGGTGATGCTGGAATCGGTTCCTACTTTCAACGCAAAATACCATCATGTACTCGTCATTTTTGAGTGGATAATCACCATATTATTCACGGTTGAGTATGCGCTCAGACTTTACTGTGTGAGAAGGCCTTGGAGGTATTTTTTCAGTTTTTACGGTATCATTGATTTGCTGAGCATATTGCCGACCTATTTGGGAATTCTTTATCCATCCACCAAATATTTGTCGAGCATACGGATACTCAGGCTATTCAGAATTTTCAGAATTTTCAGACTGACCAAATTTCTCCGGGGTGGCAACATTTTGATTGGTGCGCTCAAGCGGACTCAGGCTCAGATTGTTGTGTTTCTATCGTTTGTGCTTTTGGTAGGAGTTGTACTCGGTTCCTTTATGTATATTCTTGAAGTTGACGCACCGCAATCGAGCATTACCACCGTTCCGACTGGAATTTATTGGGCATTGGTCACATTGACCACCATCGGCTACGGAGACATTACGCCGGTCACTTCTTCGGGTAGGTTTTTGGCATCGATTGTAATGGTATTGGGTTATGGTGTTATTGCTGTACCGGGCATATTGGCGGTTGGAGCCTTCAAAGAAATCAAAATGTCTCAAATCAAAAAAAACACTCAGGTTTGTCAGCACTGCCATGATTCCAACCACATGGACGGTTCCAATTTCTGCAAAACTTGTGGTTATCCTTTGCACAGGGATATAGAGAAGCCACATTGACATTTGGGTTTCAATCCATTTCCTTCAATGCTTGGAGCATGTCCCTGAATTTGGCAGCTTCAATAAAATCAAGATTTTGGGCTGCTTTCTCCATTTTTTTCTGAAGTTCGACCAACTTTTTCTCTTTGTTTGTTCCACTCAATTTTCCGATTTCTTCTCTTTCTTCTGCCGCAAGGTTATATATCGTTTTTCTTTCGTACGGATTCAATTCAAATTGCTCTGCTTTTGTATTGATGACCGTAATTTTCTTTTTGAGCGGCTGTGGGGTTTTGTTATGCTCTCTATTGTAGCGCATCTGTAGTCTTCTTCTTCTCTCTGTTTCGTCAATTGTCTTTTGCATGGAATCTGTGACTTTGTCAGCATACATAATGACTTTCCCTTTGACATTTCTCGCTGCTCTACCAGCGGTTTGGGTCAGTGAGCGGTGATTTCTGAGAAAGCCTTCTTTGTCTGCGTCCAGAATGGCCACCAACGAAACCTCGGGCAAATCCAATCCTTCTCTCAGCAGATTGACCCCCACCAGCACATCAAAAATACCCTGTCTCAAATCCTGCATGATTTTCACTCGCTCCAGCGTATCCACATCCGAATGTATGTAACGGGTACGCACACCGAAGCGGACCAAATATTTGGTCAGTTCTTCGGCCATCCGTTTGGTGAGTGTTGTCACCAGTGTCCTTTCGTCTTCTTCGGCTCTTCTTTGGATTTCATCCATCAAATCGTCCATTTGATTCAATGATGGCCTGACTTCAATCACCGGGTCGAGAAGACCTGTGGGGCGGATGATTTGTTCTACCACAACTCCTTCTGACTTTTGTAATTCATATTCGGCAGGTGTGGCAGAAACATAAATCACTTGATTCTGCATGGCTTCAAACTCTTCAAACATCAATGGGCGGTTGTCCAATGCAGAGGGCAGGCGAAAGCCGTATTCCACCAGATTTTCTTTACGGCTTCTGTCGCCACCATACATGGCTCGTACCTGTGGCAGGGTGACATGCGATTCATCAATGACCATCAGAAAATCTTCAGGAAAATAATCGAGCAGACAGAAAGGTCTGGTTCCTGGCAATCTGCCGTCCAAGTAGCGGGAGTAATTTTCAATCCCAGAACAATAGCCGAGTTCCTTCATCATTTCCAAGTCAAATTCTGTTCTTTCTTTCAATCGCTTTGCTTCTAAGTTTTTTCCGATTTCCTGAAAATACACTGTTTGCTTTCCCAAATCAATCTGAATATTTTTAATCGCTTGTTGCAAGGTTTCGGGTGAAGTGACAAATAGGTTGGCAGGGTAGATGTTGATTCGTTCCAGTGAACTGATTTTGCTGCCTGTAGTAGGGTCAGTTATTTCGATTTCATCAATTGTATCACCAAAAAAAGTTATCCTGACCGACTGATCGGAATAGGCGGGAAAAATCTCTGTCACATCTCCCCTGACCCTAAAAGAACCTCTTCCGAAGTCCGTTTCTGAACGGGAATAAAGCGAAGCTACAAGTTGTTGCAAGAACTGGGTTCGGCTGATGTTCTGTCCGGTTTCCACCAGAATGATATTTTTATGAAATTCTGTTGGATTTCCAATGCCATACAAACAAGAAACCGAGGCGACTACAAGCACATCTCTCCTGCCCGACAACAAAGATGAAGTTGTACTCAATCTCAATTTTTCGATTTCTTCATTGATGGATAAATCTTTTTCTATGTACAGTCCACTGGACGGCACATAGGCCTCCGGTTGATAGTAATCGTAATATGAAACGAAATATTCCACTGCACTTTCGGGAAAGAACTCTCTGAATTCCATATACAACTGGGCGGCCAGGGTTTTGTTGTGTGCCAGCACCAGGGTGGGTCTTTGCACCCTTTCCACCACATTTGCAATGGTAAAGGTCTTTCCTGAGCCGGTTACTCCCAACAGCGTTTGGTACTTTTCGTTGTTGAGAATGCCGTCAGTAAGCGATTGAATCGCTTGGGGCTGGTCGCCGGTGGGTTGGTAATCCGATTGAATTTTAAATTGCATAGTGCTGTTGAAAGTAATGACAAAGTTACCACTTTTGTATTCTATCGCAACTTGCACGACTTTGAGTTTGCATTTAAATCAATCCAAAATCATGATTCTGCTTCCTCTGTTCTTTTTATTTCCACCGAATTTGTCCAGTTTGAAACCGAGTGAGAACATCACATAACGGGTCAGCACATCGTCCTGAATATCAGAAATCAATGTTTCTGAAATGTTTCTGCTCACCCCGGTATTCTGTGCGAGCACATCATAAACTTTGACTTTGAAGGTCAGCTGGTCTTTCCAGAAATTATATGCAAGACTGGTATTCCACAGAAAGAAATCCTTTTTGAAACCGGCTGAAACATTGGAATTATAGGTGTAACTGAAATCGTTACCGAATACAAATTTCTTTGGCCAATAATTGGTGGTAGCCAATTTGAACATATGAGCGATGTTGTTGCTTTTATCGATGCTATAATTTTTGTATTGTGTAAATCCATAATTAAGGGTGTAACTGGGGTTGAAAATCAGAACATCTGCAAGTTCCCAATTGAAATTGATTCTCGGTCTCAGGCTGTAGGAACGGGCATCGTACTTGACTGTGTTGATGTATCCTTGACGGAAATTATGCACTCCGCTCAAACCCATTCCCAATCTGAATTTGCTCTTGCCGCTTTTGAACGATTTGTTGACATTGGCACCCGCCCAAAAGTTATAATTGTCATTGATGTTGACATAAGTGGTAGTGCTCTTGAAGTTCTCGTCAACCGTTTTGTAATTGACAATGTTTCTTTCGTTGTACCGTCCGCCCAAATAGATATTGTATCCGGTTCTGTTTTGAAAATTAAAATTGTTCATTCCCAAGTAAATTGTGTGTCCCTTGTTGGCTTTCAAATCGGGATTTCCGACAATGGTGTTGAGCGGATTCGACAGGTTCTCGATGGGGAGCAACTGGGCCGAAGTGCCGTAGTTTTCTTCCAATGAATAATTAAAATAAATCGATGCGCTCTTGCTAAACCGGTAATTACCACTGATTCTCAATGAAGGCAATACATCGTTGAGTTTCAACTCATACCGTTCGTCCATATATATGCCACGATTGTTTTGGTTCAAAAACCGCACACCTGTACTCAGATTAAAATAAAATTTCTTTTTTTGTAATTTAAGAGAAACAAAGGGGTTCAAATTATAAAAATCAGAGGATAAATCGGACGAGAGCAAATTGTTCAGGATGGAATATTCTCCTGTATTTTCATTAAAATCATAAGTATTTTGGAAACTTTCTTCGTTTTTAATTTCATAAACCGAACCTATTCCCAGACGAAGTGAGTCAGTTACGGGCAATGAAAACTCAAAGTCAAAATTATAACTGTCCGATTTTTCATTTTGGTTGCTGAATTGATTTCTCAGGTCATCCGGGTCATCTGTCTGATAAAAATAAGTTTTTGAAATATTAAACTCTCGGTTGGTTTTTCTGTTGTTGGAGTTCGAGAATCCGACACTCAGCTGAAATTTGTTTCTAAATGCTTTAAAATATTCCAAACTGTTTGAAAACAAT
>JAQVKJ010000154.1 GCA_028694715.1 Weeksellaceae bacterium
ATATGGAAAAACCGGAGAGCAAATCAAAACTGAATCATAGTAAAATGTTGAGAAAATTGATAGTGAAGAGATTATATGCTATTTTGATATTTGTTTTGGGCGGGAGCCTGTTTGCACAAATTGATTCTACGACAGTTCAGACCGATACACCCCTTGATCTTTCGGTAGCGGCATATAACAATCCCAAGCCTTTCGTGCTTGCGGATTTAGAAGTCAGTGGCAACACCCACTACAGCAAAAATCAAATCCTTAGATTCACCGGAATGAGGCTGGGAGAAACCATTGAAATCCCGGGAACAAAAACCAATAACGCACTCAAAAAACTTTGGCGCTCCAACCTGTTTTCGGGCATAGACATGTACGCCGTGAAAACCGAAGGCAACCAAATCTGGCTGAGAATACACCTGATAGGTCTTCCCGAATTGGCAGATATAAAAATCAACGGGCTCAAAAGAGGAAAAAGAGAAGACCTGATCAAGGATTTTAATCTGAACCCGGGTACCAAAATCACCAATAACCTGAAAAACCAACTCAGGAATTCCGTTAAATCACAGTTCATTGCAAAAGGTTATCCACAACCCAAAGTCGATTTTCTGGAAACCAAAGACAACGAAGACTCCTCAAAAGTTGATTTGACCATCAATGTGGACAAAGGCGAAAGAGTAAAAATTCAAGACATTTTCTTTGAAGGAAATTCTGAACTCAGAAGTGGTCAGTTGAGGAGAAAAGCGATGAAAGGCACCAACAAAAAATCGCTCAACATATTTAAAAGCTCAAAATTCGTCCCCGAAACTTATCGAGAAAATCTGATAAAAGTGGTGGATGAATACAAATCCATAGGCTTCAGAGACGCCAAAATCGTTTCGGATACCGTCTTTTATGACGATCCTAACAACCTGATTGTAAAAATTAAAGTCGAAGAAGGAAAGCCTTATTATCTGGGAGATGTTACCTTCACCGGAAACTCGGTATTTCCAACAGAAGTACTTCAGAATTATTTCTCCTACAAAAAAGGCGACCGTTACGACGCAGTGGGCATCAATATGAAGATCGACGGATCAGAGAAAGACGATGACCTACGAACCTTGTATATGGACAGGGGTTATCTGTTCTCACATCTGATTCCTATTGAAAAAAATGTGAAAAACGATACCATTGATTTGGAAATCAAAATCATGGAAGGTGAACCTGCCACATATGACCGTGTTACTTTCAGCGGTAACGATGTGACTTATGACCATGTGATAGCCAGAGAGTTGAGAACAAAACCGGGTGATTTGTTTTCGAAATCAGAAATCAAAAGAACTTATTTTGAATTGGCCAGTCTTGGCTACTTTGAACCCACACAGATCAATCCCGACATAGTGCCTCATCCTGAAACCAATACCGTAGATGTTAACTGGGAATTGGTACACAAGAGTTCAAGTCAAGTAGAACTCCAAGGCGGGTATGGAGCCGGAACTTTTTTGGGTACGCTCGGACTGACCTTCGGCAACTTTTCTGTACGAAACTTATTCAACAAAAAGGCATGGCGACCTGTACCCATGGGCGACGGACAATCGGTTTCTCTCAGAGCGCAGGCAGGCCGTGGATACCAGAATTACAGCTTCTCATTCATGGAACCCTGGATCGGCGGCAAACGACCTACTGCACTGACGACTTCAATCTTTTATTCAAAATACAATTATATCGATATATACAGACAGGAATCCATTCTGAACATTCTCGGTGCCAGTGTGGGTGTGAGCAAACTGTTGACCTGGCCTGACGACTGGTTCAGACTACAGGGTTCGGTCTCATTTCAACGATACAACTTTGAGAATTACGCACTGACAGTGGGGAACCTCAGGTACGACAACGGCTCTGCCAACGACTTGAATTTTACACTGGGACTCACCCGAAATTCGGCCGGCCCCGACCCTGTTTTCCCACAAAGTGGTTCAGAAGTCAGTCTGTCCTTGACCTTCACCCTTCCATATTCTCTTTTTGGAAACAAAGATTATTCGGGCATGAGTGCGGTTGAAAAATTTGAGTGGCTCGAATATTATAAAATCAAAGCAAGAACCTATTGGTACAAAGAGATTGCCGGAAAGATGGTAATGAAGGTGGGTGGTGAATTTGGTTATTTGGGCAAATACAACTCCGAAGTCGGCACCATTCCGTTTGAACGATTTTATCTGGGAGGTACCGGATTGATGGGCAACCGCTTTGACGGTCGTGAAATTGTTCCGCTCAGAGGTTATGACGATTCCACCCAGTCGGGCGGAACATCGGATGACATCACCCCATCGGGTGGTGGCAGTGTGTATGACAAATTCATGCTCGAATTCAGGTATCCCATCACCATGGGGCAGCAGGCAAAGATCTATGCGCTCACCTTTGCAGAAGCCGGAAACACTTGGTCAGATACCCGTGATTTCAATCCATTCCAACTCAAGAGATCGGCAGGATTCGGTGTTAGGATTTTTATGGCTGCCTTCGGAATGCTCGGTTTTGACTTTGGCTATGGATTTGATAAACCGATATATAGCGATAAACGCTCGGGTTGGCAAACTCATTTTATTATTGGACAAGAATTTTAAAAAGTGTATTTTTGCAAAATCCTTTGTGGCATAATTTTCGATAAAACCCAAACGACATGAAAAAACTAATTTTGACCATATTGTTCTGCGGATTCCTGCTGCCTGCCGAAGCTCAGCGGTTCGCCTATGTGGACACCGATTATATACTTGAAAACCTGCCTGAATATGTGCAGGCACAAAATACGCTGAAAACCAGAACCCAGCAATGGAATGCCGAAATAGAAAACCGTCAGCAAATTCTCAATCAGCGGATGGCCAATTTTTTGAACGAGAAAGTACTGCTCACCGAAGAACAAATCATCAAAGAGCAGGAAGACATGGAATTTGAACAAAAGGAAATCAAAGAACTACAAGAAAAGCGCTACGGTCAGGGCGGTGACTTAATAAAGCTCAGAATGGCATTGGTAAAACCCATTCAGGATCAGGTCTATATTGCAGTGGATGAAGTGGCAAGGAAAAAGAATTACGCATTTGTGTTTGACAAAGGGAGTGATTTGATAATGATTTATACAGACCCTAAGTTTGATATCAGCCGAGATGTATTGCTCGAACTCAATCCCAACGCAGTCATCAAGGATCCTCCGCAGCCCAACCCGAGAGGCCGTGCGAATACCGGCAGCAGCAACAGGAGCCAAAATACCACTCCTGCCAAGGGAGCAAATACCGGCAAGAAAGCCAATACAAGCAACCAAAGCAGACAGTTTGGGACCGGGAATCAAAACGATTCAAGAAAAAGATAACCGAAATTTAATTTATAACTAAAATGAGAAAATTAACATTATTGAGCATTTTTGCTTTTTTATTCATCGGAAGCATTCAACTATCCGCTCAGGATTTTGGCGTGGTTAGTATAGAAGAAGTTCTGAACAATTATCCGCCAAAAGTTAGTGCAGATGCTGAACTTGACGCCATGGTGAAAGCACATCAAACCAAAATGCAGGAAAAGCAGAATGCAATGCAGGCCATAGAAACGGAAGTGAGAACAAAAACAGAAGGCAAATCACAGGCAGAAATTCAGGCCATTTTACCGGAATTGGAAGCCAAACAGCAAGATTATATGAACAAACAACAAGAGTTGGTGGATTATCAACAAGCTGCAGCCAAGGAAGTAGCCGAAAGAGAAGAAGCACTGATGACGCCAATTGAGACTTCCATCAGAAATTCTATCAAAAAAGTGGCCGACGCCAAAGGATTGAAATATGTAATAGAAAAAAGCCAATTGCTTTATTCCAACGGTGTGGACATTACCGCCGAAGTGAGAAAAGATTTGGGAATCAATTAATCAAGTCATTGTACGATACAAAGCCGCTCTTTTCTCTTTAAAAAGCGGCTTTTTATTTTTAATTTGGCACCAATTAATCAGCATGAATTTTACCGAAACATTTTTGAAGGATTGTTTTGTCATAGAACCCCGGGTTTTTGAAGACGACAGAGGTTATTTTTTTGAGAGCTATCATCAGTCTAAATTCCAAGAACAAACCGGGAATCAAATCACTTTTGTGCAAGACAACGAATCCCTCTCAACCTATGGTGTGGTTCGCGGTCTGCATGCACAACAAGGAGAATGGGGGCAAGCCAAACTCGTTCGGGTGCTGATGGGAAAAATACTGGATGTGGTGGTGGACATCCGCCCCGGCTCAGCAACCTTTGGACGCTGCTTTTCCATTGAACTGAGCAGTGAGAACAAGAAGCAACTCTTTGTTCCTGAGGGATTTCTGCATGGGTTTTCTGTTTTGAGTCCAAAAGCAATCGTCTATTACAAATGCAGCCGGTTCTACAACAAAGCAGCCGAAATAGGCGTAAACCCTCTTGACTCTGAACTGAACATCGATTGGCAGATTCCGACCGACAGAATCATACTTTCAGAAAAAGACCGACAGGCTCCTGATTTTTCCATTTTCAATACCGAATTGAAATGAAAAAAATACTGGTGACAGGAGCAAACGGGCAATTGGGTCGAAGTCTGAAAGAGGTCGCCGGGAAACTGCAAGATCAACAATTGCAATTTGTATTCATGGACCGTGAACAGTTGGACATTACCCGAAAGG
>JAQVKJ010000155.1 GCA_028694715.1 Weeksellaceae bacterium
AGAAAAATCATTTAAAATATCGGCAGTGTCTTCCTTCCATGCTTTTTTGACAGCTTTTTCATCAAAATTCTCAGGTGCATGATAGAAGTAGATGCCCTGGGTATAAATTTCTTTAATAAAATTCACTCTTTCCTTAAGCAGTTCAATGACTTGCAGATTAAACTCATCATTTGCTTTTACACCGATTTTTTCCAATTCTTTTCTATAAATCGTTAGAATTTCCAAATCAGATTTTAACTGTATGTATTTATGATTGAACCAAAGTGTTTTTTCGGGATTGAACCTTGCCCCAGATTTGCTGACTTTTTCGAGCGAAAACAATTTGATGAGTTCTTTCATCGAAAAAATTTCCTGTTCATCGCCGGGATTCCATCCGAGCAAGGCAAGCATATTGATCAATGCGTCGGGCAGATAACCTTCTTCTCTGTATCCAGTGGCGGATTCATCGGCTGTTTTCCATTCAATCGGAAAAACCGGGAAGCCGTGTTTATCACCGTCTCTTTTGCTCAGTTTTCCCTTACCTTCGGGTTTGAGAATCAATGGCAAATGTGCAAACTGTGGTGCCGTCCAACCAAAAGCCCTATACAATAATTCATGAAGTGCCAGTGAAGGCAGCCATTCCTCTCCGCGAATGACATGACTGATATTCATCAAGTGGTCATCCACAATGTTGGCCAAATGATAGGTTGGCATTCCGTCTGATTTAAAAAGCACCTTGTCATCCAAGGTGTTTGAATCGATTTTGATTTCACCTCTGATCAAATCATTGAGTACAAGTGTTTCATTTTCGGGAATTTTAAATCGGATGACGAAATCAGTCCCAGCATCTATTTTTGCTTTGGTATCTTCGGCCGAGAGTTTAAGTGAATTGTTTAAGTCGTTTCGGTTCGCTGAATTATAAATAAAGGTTTCCCCATTTTTTTCGGCTGCTTTTCTTAATCTGTCAAGTTCTTCTGCGGTATCAAAGGCGTAATAACCATAACCCGATTCAATGAGCTTTGCGGCATATTCAGCATAGATTTGCTTGCGTTCTGACTGGCGGTAGGGACCGAAATCACCACCAAATTCAACCCCTTCATCTGGTATTAATCCCAGCCAATTAAGAGATTCAATGATATAAGCTTCCGCACCTTCCACGAAACGGTTTTGGTCGGTATCTTCTATCCTCAAAAGGAATTTACCACCATGATGTCTGGCAAACAGATAATTGTACAAAGCAGTACGGACTCCACCAATGTGGAGCGGACCCGTCGGACTGGGTGCAAAGCGAACTCTGATTTCTGACATTTTATTTTTTTTGCGAAGTTAGTGAAAAGCTGATGAGTGAGTAAAACCACAGCTATCAAAATCGAATGAGTTGAATCATTTTGTGAATTCTAAACCTCAATAAAATGATTTGGCTGAGTTTTTGTGTGGAAGCGCACATTCATCAATAATAAAAATAATGAAAAATATTTTAATCAGCATTTTGGTCGTTTTTATTTTTTCAAATCTATGGGGGCAAAAACTCCCCGAAGCTGACAAAAAAGAATTCACTCGGGAAGCATTGAACCAAAAGATTCAAGATCGCGATGGACACATCACTACCATAGGTGAAATTTTTGACGAATACCGGGGCAAAGTCATTTTGCTCGACATCTGGGCCAGCTGGTGTTCGGATTGTATTACCGGTTTTCCGAATCTGAAAAAAATTCAAAAAAAATATCCTGATGTGGTTTATCTTTTTTTCTCACTCGACCGCGTCGGAAAGGAGGAAGTCTGGAAAAATGCAATCGATAAATATGAACTCGAAGGTGTACATTACTGGTTTAATTCAGACTGGAAAAATGACTTCAACAACTACATAGACCTCAACTGGATTCCGAGATATATGCTCATTGACCAAACTTCAAAAATCGCTTATTATTATTCTATCCATGCCGATGATCCACGGATGATTCAGGTGCTCGAAAAAACGCTTGGAAATTAATTATAGGCGTAAAACAAGGATTTCACCCCTTTTATGACACCTGTTTTTTGCTAAACAAAAAGCCTTTATTTTTGCAATATGTTATCCGTACAGAATTTAGGAGTTCATTTTGCCGGAAATTATCTTTTCCGAGATGTTTCTTTCAGAATCAATAAGGGCAACCGTATAGGCTTGGCCGGCAAAAACGGTGCAGGCAAATCCACCCTGCTCAACATACTCGCAAGAAAAAGTGAAGCCAGCGAAGGAGAAGTGGTTTATGAAGGTGAAGTCAATGTGGGTTTTCTGACCCAAGACATCGACTTTGAAAAAGGAAGAACTGTGTGGCAAGAAGCCGGCAGGGCCTTTGAGAGATTGAATACAATTCAGGAAAAAATTGATTATACCAACCAACAATTGGCCGAAAGAACCGATTACGAAACCGAATCCTACGCCAAACTCGTTGAAGACATAGCCCAATTGACCGAGAGATTCCATTTGCTCGGCGGTTATAATACCGATGCTGAAATCGAAAAAATATTGATGGGACTGGGTTTTCGCAACAATGATTTTCACAGACAAACCACAGAATTTTCTGGCGGATGGAGAATGAGGGTCGAACTTGCCAAACTGCTTTTGCAGCAAAACGATGTATTGTTGCTCGACGAACCCACCAACCACTTGGACATTGATTCCATCATCTGGCTGGAGGATTTTCTCAAAGACTATCAAGGCGCAGTGGTACTGGTTTCACACGATATCCAATTTCTGGACAATGTGACCAACCGAACCCTTGAAATTGCCAATCGTCAGATACATGATTACAAAGCCAATTATTCAAAATACATTGAACTTAGAAATGAAAGACGCGAAAAATTAGAACAAGCACAAAAAAATCAGGAACAATACATCAAGCACACCGAACAACTCATCGATAAATTTAGAGCAAAAGCCAACAAGGCTTCGATGGCACAATCGCTAATAAAAAAATTAGATAAAATTGAAAGAATTGAGGTTGAAAATGAGGATGTTAACAAAATGAACATCCGATTTAATTCGGCAGTTGTACCGGGAAAAATTATTTTCGAACTCAAAAATGTAGGCAAGGCCTATGGTGAAAATCAGGTGTTTGACGGGGTATCGTTCTTTATCAATCGAGGCGAGAAAATCGCCTTTGTTGGTCAGAACGGACAAGGAAAAACCACTTTGGCAAGGGTATTGGCCGATGGATTGGACCACAGTGGCAGACTCATCAGTGGGCACAATGTTGAAATAGGTTACTTTGCACAGAATCAAGCTGTTATACTGAATGAGAAACAATCTGTTCTCGAGGAGGCTGAGGATGCGTCCACCGAAGAAACCCGCAAAAATGTCAGAGATGTGTTGGGTGCATTTCTGTTTGGCGGTGAAGATGTTGAAAAGAAGGTTTCGGTGCTCTCGGGTGGTGAAAGGAACCGGCTGGCACTTGCCAAACTTCTGCTCAAACCCTTTAATGTATTGGTAATGGACGAACCCACCAACCATTTAGACATACAGTCAAAGGAAATACTGAAACGGGCACTGAAGAACTTTGACGGTACCCTGATTCTGGTTTCGCACGATCGTGAATTTCTGGACGGTCTGGCTGAAAAAGTGTTTGAGTTCAAAGACGGCAAAGTCAAGGAATTTATGGGGGGCATCAAGGAGTTTTTGGAGAACCGTAAAGTACAAGGATTCAGGGAAATAGAAGCCACTACAAAACAGGAGCAAAATCAGAAAACCAAGCCAGAAAATAAAGCTCAACTAAGCAGAGAAGAGCAAAAAGAACAGAACAGAATAAAAAATAAAATTGGAAGAACAGAAGAAGAAATAGTACTGCTCGAAAACCGGATTTCTGAACTGGAGAGAAAATTCGAAACAGCACATTCTAACGAAGATTCAATGAATTACACCAAATTGCAACAAGAACTCGAACTGAAAATGAATGAGTGGGAAAAATGGATGAAGCTGTTGGAGAAATTTTAATAAAATGCCAATAAAAAAGCGAGCATTCCGTCAGAAATGCTCACCTTTAATTGTATCATAAAAATATCTTTATTCTTCTGTATTCTCGTCTGTCTGCTCTTCTTCTCCAACTTCCAACATTCCTTTTGATTGAAGGATATTGTACCACTGAAAAAGTTTTTTCAAGTCTGAATCATACACTCTGCCTTCATCATAATCAGGCAGAATTTCTTCTAAGTAAGCCCTTAGTTTAGCACCTGATTCTTTGTGACTGATGGTCGGCCCACCATTCTCCTTTTTAAAAATTTTTATGAAAACATCCTTCAGCGGAAATTCTTCGGACATACCGTAAATCGCCACATTTTCCAACAAACTCACATTGTTGTGGGCAGAAATAGAAGTCTTTTTTCCCTTGTCGAGGTCTTCAACGATAAAGCCGGCTTTGGCTTGCGAAATCAATTTGTAAAGTCCCGGTTTGCCCGAGATGGCAATAATTTTTGTTAAATCCATACAATTATACATTATTAATTAGAGCGGAAATTTCATTTGATAATCCGCCTTCACTTTCCCTTTTGAAATGTTCCTCAATTTGTTTTGTGCCAATCTTTTTTTGAAAGGTGACAGATAATCTGTGAACAATATGCCTTCAATGTGGTCGTATTCATGCTGAATCACCCTTGCACGAACATCAGAAAACTCT
>JAQVKJ010000156.1 GCA_028694715.1 Weeksellaceae bacterium
ACACCCCGCGGTAGTCGCTGTTGTAGAAGTCACCCCAGATCGGGAACAGATCGCCGAACAGGATCGAGCCGATGAGAAAGCCGACGACGAAGATCATCGCGTCGATGCGGCCGGTCGCGACCGATGGGAGGTATTTTACACAAGCACCGATTGAACTGGCCGGATCGGGCATTGATTTGTTCAAAGACGGAATCGAAGGAACACCCAATTACATTGACTGGATTATTTCAGAAACACCCCAAAATGCCACTGTGGCAGTCAATGCGTTGGCTACTTCACACGCCAACTGGAATGAACTTCATTCAAAATTAAATCAATCAGGTAGAAAACTTTTGGATTTGCCTTTGCTCAAAAATGTGTGGACAGATCGCGGAACAGAAGTGAAAAACCCTGTGTTTGTGCATCCAATAGAAAGGGCCGGAAAATCTGTGCACCAAAAACTCGCTGATATCCGTACGAAAATGGATGAAGAAAATGCTACAAAACATATAGTTTCAAGTTTGGATGATGTGGCCTGGACGCTCAACCTAAGAGGCAGCGATGTGGAATGCAATCCTGTATTTCTCGGCTATCTGATTATCGGTTTGAATGATGCCATTTTGTATGTGGACATTGAAAAACTGACAGATGAGTCCAAACAATTAATGACCGATTCGGCGGTTCAGCTCAAAGATTACGAATTGTTTTTTGATGATTTAGTGAAATTAAAAAGCCAACGAATTCTGATTTCACCCAATACCAACCAATCGGTTTATGAGGCATTAAAAAATCAAAATGACTTGATAGAAAAACCGGTTCCCGGAAACTTGATGAAAGCGGTTAAAAACCAAGCCGAACTCGAAGGTTTCAGGACTGTAATGATCAGAGACGGAGTGGCCATGGTGAAATTCCTGCATTGGCTGACCCAGAATGCCGGTAAAATAGAAATGAACGAATACAGCATAGGCGAAAAACTAAAAGCATTCAGGGCAGCTGGTAAAAATTTTATAGGTTTGAGTTTTGGCAGTATCATCGGATACAAAGGAAACGGTGCCATCATTCATTATTCTGCCCCCAAAGAAGGAAGCGCAAAAGTATCAAACCATGGTAGTATTCTCGTGGATTCTGGTGGACAGTACCTTGAAGGCACCACCGACATCACACGCACTTTGCCCTTGGGCGAAGTTTCGGATGATTTCAAAAGAGATTCCACACTGGTTCTCAAAGGCATGATTGCACTCTCCATGGTCAAATTTCCAAAAGGTACGAGAGGCGTTCATCTTGATGCCTTTGCGAGGCTTCCGCTCTGGATGGAAGGCAAGGATTACAACCACGGAACGGGCCACGGAGTGGGCAGTTTCATGAATGTGCACGAAGGTCCTCAAAACATTAGAAAAGACTTGAATCCCATTGAATTACAGCCCGGTATGGTGGTTTCCAACGAGCCGGGTTATTATTTGGAAGGAAAATACGGCATCAGACACGAAAACCTGATTGTGGTCAAGGAATGGAAAAAAACACAGTGGAATACCTTTTATGAATTTGAAACCCTCACATTCTGTCCTTTTTTCAAGAGCATCATTGTAAAAGATTTGCTTTCTACTGAAGAAATCGATTGGCTGAATGACTACCACAAAAAATGTGAAGAGAAACTCGCTCCGCATTTGGAAGGAGAAGTGAGAGAATGGTTCATGGAAATGGTAAAACCAATATGACCAAAAAACCCCTTCAGTGAAATTAAACCACTGTAGGGGTTTGTTTTTTTAGGAATTCATGGCTTGAATTTTTCAGAATGAATACCCATTTAACGAATAATTTCCATTTCATCCAGCAGATAATTCGCATTTGCAAATTTATCTATGATAAACAATATGTATCTGACATCCACCATAATGTTTCGACAAATTTCAGGATCGTAGTTGAGGTCGCTCATCGTTCCTTCCCACACGCGGTCAAAGTTAATTCCGATTAGATTTCCGTCTTTGTCCAGCACTGGACTTCCCGAATTCCCACCGGTGGTATGATTGCTCGCAATGAAATTCACTGGCATTTTGGCTCTTTTTCCTTTGCCCACCGCATATGGACCGTAATCTTTTTTGGTTTCCAGCTCAATCAATTTCGCAGGCAAATCAAACTCATAATCTCCTGGTATGTATTTTTCCATCACCTCGTCCAGGTATGTAAAGGGCTCGTATCGCTCTGGTCGGTCGTCGGGTTTGTAACCGTCTATTTTTCCGTAAGTCACACGCAAAGTTGAATTTGCGTCCGGAAAAAACAGTTTGTCAGGAAAGACCTCCATCTGTGCTTTCATGTATTTTCGCTGTAGATAGTTCAATTGGTTCTGAATTGCCTGTCGTGGAATCGAAACCTTTTCGGTATAAACTTCCTCAATCTTTGATATTTGCTGGACCAAGGGGTCATTTTCCAGTGCAGTGAGCAGAGAAATTTCATTTTCAAATGCCTTTTCTGTGTCTTCAATAATGCTGACACCGTTGATTTCAGCTTTTCCAGTGATGAATGAATTTCGGAAAGTATCTTCTGTGATCTGAATCCCAGCTGCCGGCTGATATTCGCTCGGCATATCCAATTTATATAGATGAATCAGTGCCAGTGAGACTTCCTGATCCAAATCGGCATCGTAATTCTTGTACAATCCTTTTAGATAATTGACATATCTTTCTTTCAAAGCACTAAAATTTGATGAACCATATGATTTCAGCAGATTGCTCATCAACAATGCAACTCTGAATGTTTCGGAATTTCCGTATATGGCTTCGTTGAAATAATTTTCTGCTTTTTCAAATTTATTGCTATTTGCATACAACTCATTAAATTCTCCGAGCAAATGGCCGTATTGTGCTTTCAGTTCTGGATTCTGGCTGAGTCTTTCGGTAAATTCAGCTTCGTAGTCTTTTTTCTTCTGCACCGCATTTGATTTTCTTAGTCCCAGACTTTCTCCCGTCCATTTTTTATGATAATTTGAAATTCTTGCATATTTTGAAGCATATTTGATTCGGGTGGCATCGTCCTTTTTCATTTTGTTCATCAGGATTTTGAGTGCAACATCTCTGATACCGATTCTCGATGGATTGGTCACCTCCAAAATCTGCTCAATGGCCACCGCAGGCAAGTATTCATTGGTGGTTCCTGGAAAACCGAACACAAAGGTAAAATCGCCTTCCTTGATACCTGAAGCATTAATAGGAAGAAAATGTTTGGGTTGATAAGGTACATTGTCTTCCGAATATTCTGCGGGTTTGTTGTTTTTGTCGGCATAAATTCTGAACAAAGCAAAATCACCCACATGTCTGGGCCACGACCAGTTGTCGGTGTCCATACCAAAATTCCCAATTGCACTCGGCGGTGCCCCCACCAATCTCACATCGCGGTAGGTTTCAGTGATGAAAAGATAATATTTATTGCCTTTGTAAAATGCTCTGATGAAAACATCCTGATAAGGTTCTTTCACGGTATTGGCAGAAATGATGTCGATGTTGTCATTCACCACAGCTTGTCGCTGTGCCTCCTCCATCTCTTGGGTCGTCCCTTGCAAAATTTTGTCCGTAACATCCTGAATGTCCACGATAAAAGTTGCTGTTAGTCCTGGATTCGTGAGTTCTTCAGAATGGTCTTTGGCCCAAAACCATTCTTTGATATAATCGTTCTCCAGACTGGAATGTTTTTGAATCTGACCAAAACCACAATGGTGATTGGTAAGCAACAAGCCTTGGGGTGAAATCACTTCAGAAGTACAGCCACCTCCAAAATGAGCCACAGCATCATTGATGCTTGGCGCGTTCGGATTAAAAATATCACTGGCCGAGATTCTCATCCCCATTTGTTTCATCTCGGCTTCATTCAACTCAGTGGGTATCCACATACCACCACTCTCTTGCCCTATCGCCAATCCACAAAAAAGCAAGCAGCCTGTTACAAATAATTTCAGTTTTTTCATCTTGATCTAATTGTTTGTATTATTTTTAGAATCTGCCAAATTACACAAAATTATACAAATGACCGACGGCTTGTTTTTGAAAATAGTTGCTTAAATTTTATTGTTTAATGAATTCATTCCTTCAAATAAAAACATATTTCATTGCAAAACCACGGAAGCTCAAACCTCTTCCGGCTGAAATTAATTCATATCTTTGAAAGATGTCTGAACAAATCAAAGACAAAAGAGTTTTCAGTCTTTCAGAAGTGATGCTGAGCATACAAAAAACGCTCGGCAATCGCTACGGAAGCTCATTTTGGGTAAAAGCCGAAATGAACAAATTGAACCATTACAAACATTCCGGCCATTGTTATCCGGATCTTGTGGAAAAGGAAGAAGGGAAAATCATTGCGGAAATCCGTTCACATCTATGGAGCAGGGATTATCAAAGAATCAATCAGAATTTTCTTCAATTACTGAAAGAACCACTCAAAGATGGAATCAAAATTCTGTTTCAAGCCAAAATTACTTTTGACACAAAATATGGCCTGTCGCTCTGGATTCAGAACATAGACCCAAGTTTTACTTTGGGAGATCTGGAAAAAGAAAAACAACTTAGCATACAAAAACTGAAACAAGAAGGAATTTTTAACAGTAACAAAAGCCTAAAACTTCCGTTGCTGCCACAAAGAA